>JAISPI010000148.1 GCA_031275075.1 Burkholderiales bacterium
GGTTGCGTGATCGGTGCCGACGGGTTTGGGTTTGCCAACGAAGACGGACGCTGGATTAAAATTCCGCAGATCGGTCGCGTGGTGTTGCACAACGACGTTGAGATCGGTGCCAATACCACGATTGATCGCGGTGCTCTCGGCGACACCATTGTCGAAGACGGCGCGAAGATCGACAATCTGGTGCAGATCGGACACAACTGCGTGGTCGGCGCACATGTGGCGATTGCCGGTTGCGCTGGTATCTCGGGTTCGGTGAACATCGGCAAGTATTGCCGGATCGGCGGCGCGGCGATGATCGGCGGCCACTTGTCGATTGTCGATGGTGCCGTCGTGGCGGCAGCGACGCCGATATTTTCGTCGATTGAGTCGCCGGGAATGTACAGCGGCGTGTATCCGGTGCAGCCACACCGGCAATGGCAGAAAAACGCCGTGCAGTTGCGTCAGCTCGACACGCTGTATAAAAGGGTGCGGGCGCTCGAAAAATCGCTGGCCGGTGAAACGCCGACAGAAAATGAACACGAAGAGGACTGAGGGAAACCATGAATCAGGTATTGATGGACATTAATGATATCTGTGCGACGTTGCCGCATCGCTATCCGTTTTTGCTGATTGATAAAATCGTTGCGATTGAAAACAATACGTTCATTCGCGGCATCAAGAATGTTACGATGAATGAGCCGTTTTTCATGGGGCATTTCCCCGATTACCCGGTGATGCCGGGCGTGCTGGTTATCGAAGCGTTGGCGCAAGCGGCGGTGATTCTGGCTTATAAAAGCGGCTCCTCCAGGATGCCCGACGGTGAGCGAGGCATCATTCTGTTTGCCGGGATTGATGAAGCAAGATTCAAACGGCAGGTCATCCCCGGTGATGTGCTGGTACTCGAAGCCGAAATGATTCGAACGGCGCGCGGGGTTGGTAAATATAAGGCGCGGGCATTGGTCGACGGACAGGTGGCGTGTGAAGCGGTGTTGATGGCAGCGTTGCGGCCGCCATTGCGCAGCGCCGCTCAGAAGACAAACGATGCTCAACAAGTGATTGACTGACGGTCAGACGAGTTTACGATGCCCATTATTCATCCGCAGGCGCTGGTCGATACATGCGCCGAATTGGCCGACGATGTTGAGGTCGGCGCTTTTTCAATCATCGGGCCGCAAGTCAAAATCGGCGCCGGTTCGGTGATCGGTTCGCATGTGGTGTTGACCGGCAATACGACGCTGGGACGCAACAACCGCATTTTTCAGTTCTCTTCAATCGGTGGAATCTCGCAAGATAAAAAATACAGCGGCGAACCGGTGACGACGACGATCGGCGACAACAACGTGATCCGTGAATACGTCACCATCCACGCCGGCACGGCGCAGGATCGCGGCGATACGCAAATCGGCAACGATAACTGGCTTCTTGCCTACACGCATATTGCGCACGATTGTGTTGTGGGTAATCACACTGTTTTCTCCAATGCTGCGCAGTTATCGGGGCATGTGCGTGTCGGCGATTATGCGACGATGGGCGGCTTTTCCGGTGTGCATCAATTCTGTCGGATCGGCGCGTATGCGATGGTGGCGGCCGGTTCGATCATTCTTCAGGATGTGCCGCCGTACATGATGGTGGCCGGTTATCCGGCAAAATCAGCGGGCGTCAACAGCGAAGGGCTGCGTCGCCGTGGTTTTTCGCCAGAAGATATTCAGGCGATTCGCCGCGCGTACAAGACGCTGTACCGTGAAGGGCTGACGTTGAAAGAAGCGCGCGACAAAATCGCGCAGGAAAGCTTGCAGTTTCCGGTGCTTGATGCGCTGTTGCGTTTTCTGGAAGTGGAAGGGCGTGGCATCGCGCGCTGAGGCGCGCGTTGTTCCCCTTGCTTGCGGGAGAGGGGAGAGAGGGTGAATCTCACTACCGACGAAAGAGTGCCGATGAAAAATCTGGCAAAGCCCCTCAAAATCGGTCTTGTTGCCGGTGAAGCGTCCGGCGATAAACTCGGCGCGGCGTTGATCGAAGCATTGCGGCCACATTTGCCGGAAGCTCGCTTCGTTGGTATTGCCGGACCGCGCATGCAGGAACTCGGTGCCGAAAGCTGGTTTCCGATGGAGCGGCTGTCGGTTCATGGCCTCATCGAAGTGGTTCGCCATTTGCCGGGATTGTGGCGGTTGCGCAAGGCGTTAATTCAGAGAATGCAGGACGAAGGCGTCGCGTTGTGCGTCGGCATCGACGCGCCTGATTTCACGCTCGGTATGGAGCAGGCGCTCAAACAATCGGGGATGCGAACAGTCCATTTTGTCAGTCCGTCAGTGTGGGCATGGCGGCGAGGTCGCATTCCAAAAATCGGCGCGTCGGTGCATCGGGTATTGACGTTGTTTCCTTTTGAGCCGCCGCTGTACGAAGCGCACGGTATTCCCGTAACGTATGTTGGCCACCCGGCGGCACAGCGTGCTGCCGACGAAGAGTCACGAGCGCGAGCGCGGGCGGCGTTGCGCTGTACGGGGGGGGCGCCGGTGTTTGCGTTATTGCCGGGAAGTCGGATGTCGGAACTGAAACACCATACAGTATTACTGGTGGAGACGGCACAACGAATCAAGCGGGCGTTACCCGAAGCGCGTTTTTTAGTACCGATGGTGTCGCCGGAAGCGCGGGCGCACTTTGAAACTTTGCGCGCGGCAGGTACACGCGCCGAAGTGCCGCTGACGTTGATTGACGGGCGCGCTGAAGAAATTTTACAGGCGGCGGATGTGGGGTTGGTAGCATCCGGCACCGCAACGTTGGAAGCGGCGCTGGCGCGTTGTCCGCACATTATTTTTTATCGTGCTCCGGCAGTAACAGTATGGATCGTCAAACAAATGCTGGAAGTGCCGTGGGTGGGATTGCCCAACGTGTTGGCGCAGCGCTTCATTGCGCCGGAATTGATACAGGAAGCGGCAACGCCGGAAGCGCTGGCCGATGAGGCGTTGAAGTTGTATCGTGATGAACCGCGACGGCGGGAGATTGAAGCAGCGTTTTCCGAAATGGCGCAGACGCTGAAAGTCGATACCGGTGCGCGGGCAGCGGAAGCGGTGTTGGGCGAACTGGCGTTAGCAAGAGGCGGCGCAGAGGAACATTAACCACAGCAAAATGCACCAACTCCCAGAAATGACCTCGATGTTGATTGCCGGTGTTGATGAGGCGGGCCGCGGGCCGTTGGCAGGAAATGTCGTAGCCGCAGCAGTGATTCTCGATCCGGCACGACCGATCGTTGGTTTGCGAGATTCGAAAGCATTGTCGGCGAAAACGCGCGAACGGTTGGCGCAAGACATTCGCAGCCGGGCGCTGGCCTTCGCGCTGGGTGAAGCGACGGTCGAAGAAATCGACAGTCTCAACATATTGCAAGCGACGATGCTGGCGATGCAGCGGGCAGTGGCGG
>JAISPI010000027.1 GCA_031275075.1 Burkholderiales bacterium
TGGCGCTGTCGCACCGGATTGCCGTGATGAACCACGGTCGTATTGAGCAGCTCGACGAACCGGACAGGCTTTACGGTGCGCCCAAGAACCGTTTTGTTGCCGACTTCATCGGCAATGTCAACATGCATGAAGCGACCGTACAATCGGCGGGCGCCACATTGACATTGTTGCTTGGCAAGCTCGGCCAAATTACCGCACCGGCGCGGGAGGGAATCAAGGCCGGTGATACCGGAGTCTTTGTGATCCGACCGGAACAGGTCAGTATTCGCGCTGCTTCAGAAGCGTCGCCCGATCCCAATCAATTCGTCGGGACCGTCAACGATTTTCTTTACATCGGCGATGTCACCACCTACATCGTCGATTTGCCGGACGGAGCGCGCCTCGAAGCATTGCTCCCCAATTCTGCGCCGGGTCGTGCCAAGTTCTTTGAGTTGGGTGATCCGGTTCGCGTCTCGTGGAAGGCCGAGGCCGGCGCCTTCCTTACCGCTTGATCCGCCTAGCGTCAACGCCATGTCTCTGACCCAAGCAACCCGTATCCGTGGGGAGCGCTTTCTGCAACTTATCGTCAGCGCGCCGCCATTTGTTTTTTTGCTGTTGTTTTTTCTACTGCCAGCGCTCATCATGGTGGTGGCGAGCTTTCGCTATCCCGGCGAGTTTGGCGGACTGGCGCCGCTGTTCGGCGATCTTCCTGCCGATGAAAAAGGACTGACGCTCGAAAATTATCAGATCTTCTTTTCTGATTTTATCTATATCCAGATTTTTCTAAAAAGTCTCGGCGTTGCGACGTTGACCACATTGATTTGTCTGGTGATGGCGTATCCGGTAGCGCTGTTGATTGCCCGTAGCCCGAAAAAATCGCGTGATTTGCTGGTGTTGTTGTGCGTATTGCCGTTCGCCAGCAATTTCCTTGTTCGTGTCTACGCCTGGATGATTATTCTCGGTCCGTTTGATCTTTTGTTTTCGCGTTTTGCGGTGATCGTTGGCATGGTTTATGTTCACCTGCCGTTCATGATTTTGCCGCTGTACACCAATCTGGAAAAGCATGATCCGACACTGCTCGATGCCGCGCAGGACCTTGGCGCCAATGCCTGGAACCGTTTCTGGCAGGTGACGTTCCCGATGTCGTTGCCCGGTATTTTCTCGGGCTCAGTATTGGTGTTTATCCCGGTGCTCGGGATGTTTGCGATCCCCGAAATTCTCGGCGGCAAGGATGACTGGCTTGTCGGAAACATGATCAAGGAGTCGTTCCTCGGCACCCGTGACTGGCCGTTTGGTTCAATGTTGGCAATGATGTTGACCATCGTGGTATTGGGCATTGCAGTGTTGTCAACGACATTTGCGAAGCGGAGAGTACGCCATGCGTAGATCGCCGTTATTGTGGATTTCATCGGCGTTGGTCTTTGCGTTCCTGTACATTCCGCTGATCGTTGTTGTTGTTTTTTCATTCAACGATTCCAAGCTGAACGCTGAATGGGTGGGCTTTACGTTTGATTGGTATCGCGTATTGTTTAACAACTCCGCAATGCTCACAGCGGCGCGCAATTCGTTGTTTATCGCTTTTATGGCGGCGACGCTTGCCACCATTCTTGGAATGATGGCTGGGATAGCGATGCATCGTTTTCGTTCCCGCTTTTTGCCATTCATGACGTTGACGCCGCTGGCGATGCCGGAGATTCTGCTTGGCGTCAGCCTGTTGATCTTCTTCATTTCGGCGTTCGGCGAAAACGCGTTGTCACTGCTTACAGTGATCATCGCGCACACGACATTCTGTATTGGTTTTGTCGCCATCATCGTGCGGGCGCGTTTGGCCGGGATGGACGAATCGGTTTTCGAGGCAGCGCGTGATCTTGGCGCAACACCATGGCAAACATTCCGACTGGTGACGTTTCCGTTAATTCGGCCAGCGGTGATTGCCGGAGCGCTGATGTCGTTCACGTTGTCGATCGACGACTTTGTTATTACTTTCTTTACTGCCGGCGCCGGTGTGCCAACGCTGCCGCTGACCATCTATACGATGATCAAGATTGCGGTGACACCTGAGGTCAATGCCTTGTCGACGCTAATGATGTTATTGACGCTGTTCCTGATCATTGTCGCCACCAGGGTGGCGCCGGATGTTCTGCGGAGTAAACGTCTGGTCGAAGACGATGCCGAAAGCAATGCGTGAACCGTTAACGTCGAAAAATTTCTTTCGGGTTCAGATAATGACATTTTTTCGCTACCTTCTCGCAAGTTTTTTCTGCGTCTTTTTCAGTTTTCTGATAACGGCCTGCGATGCTCCGAGCGCACTTTCGACGGACGTAGCCGAAGAAGGGGCGACAGGTGATGTGAAGCCGCCTCCGTCTGGTCGCTTTGTCCGTTTTTACAATTGGAACAATTACATTGCGGAGACTACCGTCGAGCGTTTTGAAAAAGACTGTAATTGCCGATTGGTTCAGGATTATTTCTCCGACCATGAAGAAATGCTTGCCAAGTTGGCTGCTGGTGCTACCGGTTACGATGTGATGGTGCCGACCGGCAACGTCGTGGAAACCTTGATTGCGCAGGAGATGATACAGCCGATCGATAAAAGCCGGCTCAAGAATTTCGACCAGATCAAACCGGAGTTTTTAGACGATTGGTACGATCCTGATAACCAATATTCGATTCCTTATGGTTATTCAATCACATTGATCGGGTACAACGCTGAAAAAATCAAAGAACTGGATTTGCCGGTCGATTCATGGGCGCTGATATTTGAACCAGAACTTCTCAAAAAACTTAATGGCAAAATCACCGTGATGGACAGCCAGCGCGAACTCTTCGCGGCGGCGCTGCTTTATCTCGGCTATTCGGTGAATGATGGCGACGAAGAACACCTCAGAGAAGCGCGCGATCTGATTTTGCGCGCCAAACCATACTGGGCAGCATTCAATGCATCGTCGTACATTAAGGAATTGACCATCGGCAACATCTGGGTGGCGCACGGTTACTCGAACGATATGTTTCAGGCCGATCAGGATGCCAAAGCGGCGGGGCGCCCATTCACAATCGCTTCATCGTTGCCGAAAGAAGGCGCGGTACTTGCCGTCGATAGTATGGTTATTCATAAAAGTGCGCCGCGTCTCGATTCTGCTTATCAACTGATTGACTTTCTGATCGACAAACAGAGTACCGCCGAATTGTCCAACCTGACTGGCTCCGGCACGATCAACACCTTGTCACTTGAATATATCGATCAAGACATCAAGGATAACAAGGCGGTGTTCCCCGATACCGAGACCTTCAAGCACTTACAGATGTTGAAGGATTATCCCCGTAAGGAGCGGCGACTTGCCAATCGGTTGTGGACAGAAATCAAGGTCAGGTAATTTTATTGCGTGAGATTTTTTCGTTCTTCTTCCGCAAAGGGAGAGAGGAAGCGAATGTTCAGGCGGCACAGTCGTAGAAAAAACGACAGACTCTCCGCAACATCAACGTCCTAAAATCGGCCAAGCATGAAACCGAAACGCGTAGTCTGCAGCGATGCCGATAAAAATCAGCATTCCGATCCAGTGGTTGCAACGAAAAACGGTTAAGCAACGGGATGGTTCACGATTGCGAATGAACCACAGGCAACCAGCTGCGCAAACCGCTGCCAGCGTCAGCGCGATTCCATACGCCAT
>JAISPI010000035.1 GCA_031275075.1 Burkholderiales bacterium
CCGCGGCGCAGGAGCGCGAGATGCGTGTCGTCGCGTTGACCGGCAAAGACGGCGGCGCGATCGGCGGCATGCTATCGGCGGACGATGTGCATTTGTGCGTGCCGCATGCGCGAACGGCCAGGATTCAGGAAGTGCATCTGCTCATATTGCATTGTTTGTGCGATACCATTGATATTCGTTTACTTGGAGAAGAAGGATGAGGCAAAACATTTTGCGGCCCCGGCAGTGGGCGATGTCATTGATGGCGCTGGTCATGCTGGCGCCGGTAATGGTGCCGATGTCGGGCTGTGCGCCGGTGTTGATAGGCGCGGCAGCGACGACCGGCGTTGTGGTGGCAACGGACCGGCGAAAGACCGGCGCCCAGCTTGACGATACGACGATAAGCACAGCGATTGCTTACAAAGTCAATGCCCAATATGGCGACAATGTGCGCGTCAGCGTGGCAAGTTACAACGGCATCGTTTTGTTGACCGGCGAAGTGCCTGACCAAGCGACTCTGGAAGGCGTTGCTCAAATGGCTGCGAAAGAAGAACGGGTACGCGCAGTTCAGAACGAGCTGTCGATCGAAGCGCTCTCCAGTTTGTCATCGCGAGCCAACGACAGTTACATCACGTCGAAGGTAAAAGCACGGTTTATCGATAGCGATTTTTCGCCGACCCATGTCAAAGTGATAACTGAGCGCGGCATCGTCTATTTAATGGGGATCGTCAAAAAAACGGAGGGCGATCAGGCAACTGAAATTGCACGCAGAACAAGCGGCGTCAAACGCGTTGTCCGTATTTTCGAATACACAGAAAACCCGGAAAACCCATGATCAATACGGCGACGCCATACTATTCGGCCAAGATGGTTGAGGCTGATGAAGCATTGGCGCGTATTGCGCAGTTACCACGGCCGCTGGTGTTTACCAATGGCGTATTCGATGTATTGCATCGTGGCCATGTGACTTACCTTGAACAGGCGCGGCAGTTGGGCGCGGCGTTGGTGGTGGCCGTCAACAGCGATGCATCGGTACGCCGTTTGAACAAAGGCAGCGATCGGCCGCTTAATTCACTGGAAGACCGGATGGCGGTGCTGGCGGCGCTGGCATGTGTCGATCTTGTCGTGCCGTTCGACGACGACACACCGCAAACGTTGATTGTGGCGGCGATGCCGAATGTGCTGGTCAAAGGCGGCGACTATTCGGCAGCCACTACAGCGGGCGCTGCCGAGGTCATGGCTCGTGGCGGCCGTTTCGTCGCCATCCCTTTCCAGTTTCAACGGTCGACAACGGCATTGGTCGAGCGCATTCGCGCGAGCGCGGCGCTTCGTGACATTTCCTGAGACGTGTCTTCATGAATTCACCGGCGTTTGAAATGTCCGTTGACCGGGAACTTGACGCCTGCGGTCTGAGTTGTCCGTTGCCGATTCTGCGCGCCAAAAAAGTGTTGAGCGAGATGGCGTCCGGGCAAACGTTGCGCATTACGGCAACCGATCCCGGCAGCGCCGATGATTTTCAGTCGTTTGCGAAGCAAACCGGCAATCTATTGCTGGCTCAGAACGAAGGTGCAAATGGCGTGTATGGATTCGTATTACGCCGGAAGTGACACCGGCAGCCGGCAGGTTTTCAGGATATTTAAAAGCGCCGGGCAAAGAAAGGCCCCGGCACCAAGGGGAGTGATCCGGGGCCCAAGCCCGTTCCTGTAGTGGGAACGGGCGCCCGCTCAGGGAGGAAAGCGGGAGACGTTACCGTCTTTTTATAAGATAGAAGTGTTTGGTGGAAGTTCCGGAGAAATGAAAGAAATTTACGCAGACTTACTCCGGTGATTGCCAACGAGGATACGGACGATTAGCATTTAGCCTTACACGTTTTTTGCTGGAGCTGCTCATGACTTTCGCGTTTACCGGAAAATTTCCAACCCGCCGTCCCCGCCGTTTACGTCGTGATGTCTTTTCACGGGATCTCGTGCGGGAGTATTCGCTAAGCCCGAGAGATTTCATTTATCCCGTATTTGTGTTGGCGGGCGAGGGACGCGAAGAAGCGGTGCCATCGTTGCCGGGGGTGTCGCGCAAAAGCATTGATCTGCTACTGAAGGACGCGGAACGCTGCGTATGTCTGGGGGTGCCGGTGTTGGCACTGTTTCCGGTGATCGACGCTGGGCTTAAGGACGAAACTGCTCGTGAGGCATGGAACCCGGACGGTTTGGTACCGGAGACGGTGCGCCGCCTCAAAAAGGAGTTTCCGACCTTGGGTGTGATGACCGATGTGGCGCTCGATCCGTACACCAGCCACGGTCAGGACGGTTTGCTTGACGCTACCGGTTATGTGATGAACGATGAGACGGTCGAGGCGTTGGTCAAACAGGCGTTGTGTCATGCCGAGGCCGGCGCTGACATCGTGGCGCCGTCCGACATGATGGATGGCCGGATCGGCGAGATTCGCAACGCACTCGACGCGCAAAGGCGAATCCACACGCGAATCATGGCTTATTCAGCCAAATACGCGTCGAGTTTTTATGGACCGTTCCGCGACGCAATTGGTTCCGCCGGTAATCTGGGTGGCGGCAACAAATACACGTACCAAATGGATCCGGGCAACAGCGATGAAGCGTTGTGGGAAGTTTACGCAGACCTGAAGGAAGGCGCTGACATTGTGATGGTAAAGCCCGGCTTGCCGTATCTCGACATCGTGCGCCGGGTCAAGGAGACGTTCGGTGTGCCGACGGCGGTGTATCAGGTGTCCGGCGAATACGCGATGCTCAAGGCTGCGTCACAGAGCGGCTGGCTCGATGAACGGGCTTGTGTGCTGGAAGCGTTGTTGGGAATGAAGAGAGCCGGCGCCGATGCGATTCTGACCTATTTCGCGTTGACCGCGGCGGCGTGGCTGAAAGAAAAATAATGGCAATGCGTGGTCAGGAAGGACACAGAACCGCGGCAAAAACAAATTAACCGCAGAGAACGCAAAGAGCGCAAAAAATCTTTGTGTTCTCTGCGTTCTTTGCGGTAAAAACGATTTTTTAACGCTGTCTAATGCCGCTTCGTTAGGATAACGATTACAGCGGGGAAGCTTACGCACCGTTTTCGCCGGATGGGCTTTCGAGCAGGGCTTTCAGCGCGACGCGATCCAGCATCCGGTGCGTCGGTTTGCCGCGTTGTTGTCGGACGGTGGGGGTGTCGATGCGAAGCAGGGCTTCGCTAACGCCATCGTCGGTTCGTAGCATAACGCTTGCTGCTTTGGCGGGAACGGGGTGGTAACGGATACCTTCGTCGATCAGCCGCAGTTCCACTACCTTGGAGTCTTCAGCAATCAGTTCAAGACGAATGTCCTGATGTTCGCCGCCCCAGCCTTCGGCAAGAGCGCCATAAAGCTTCGGCGAAAAAGCGGCAAGGCGATCCATCCAGGCAAGC
>JAISPI010000141.1 GCA_031275075.1 Burkholderiales bacterium
TGCTGACGAGCGACATTTGTCGCGCCCGATCCTGACGTTTGCGCAATTGTTGGTGACGTTCGCGGATTTGAGTTTCCAGCGGGATCATCACGCCTTTGAGCCAGCTTTCGGCATCGCGGTTGGCGATGCCGTAAATGTGTTTGGCGCGGGTAACAATAGCCTCGAAAAAGCGTTGCATCGGTTGCAACTTGACACGAGCCGTGGTGCCCCACAAGGCTTCGAACCGTTGCTGATAAGCGTTGTGCAGACGGGAAAGCTCTCTCTTGTGCTTTTCGAATGAAAAGCGCGTCGGGGTAAACGGTTTCATCCGCAATTCCCGCGAGAATTGCGACGACATGGCGGCCACCATGTCGTGAATTTCCTTTGTCTGAAATTCGGCCTGCGCCATGTCTTCGTTGATCGAGATGAAGAAATGGTTGATCGCCGATCGTACGCTTCGGGTTTGGCTCGATGCTTCGAGCGCCAGATGGGTACGGTTGGCGTTAAGACGCAGCGCCTCGGTGCCGGCAGCGTCGAGCAAGGCGTTGGTCAGGTTGGTAAAGATACGGCGCATCGCGGTGTAGCGCGCCATTCCATGCTCGAACTTGATTTTTTCATCCTTGGTCTGATCGAGCAGACGCAACACGACATCCTGATTTTTGTTGCGTAGCGCCAGCAATTGGTCGAGTTGCTCGGAGATGCTGTCTTCTCGGGTGTCGAGAATGGCGCGGGCGTTGCGGATCAGTGTATGTACGTCGGCACGTGTGGTGTCTCCGACAATTTCACGGCGGGCCGGGATAATGCGTTCGGTCAGCGCCTGCTCAAGCTCGGGAAGGCGGCTGCGGGTCAACAGCGTTTCATTGCGGGTAACCTTGGCAAGCAATCCTTTTTGCGCGGACAACGGGAAAATCTGCGAGGGAGGAATATCGAGGATACCCGCGGTGCTGTTGACCTGCGATTCAAGTTCTGCCTCGACGGCTTGCTGTGTTTTGAGTTCATCCCACAAGCCGTCGATTTTGTTGAGCACGACGATATGGCCGCTTTTTGAGGCGGGATCGCTGCTGACCAGATACTGTTGCCAGACATCGAGATCGGTTTTGGTAACGCCGGCATCGGCGGCCAGAATGAAAAGCACACCGTGTGCGCTTGGCAGCAGTGACAGGGTCAGTTCGGGTTCGGTGCCGATGGCGTTCAGCCCCGGCGTGTCAAGAATAATCAATCCCTGTTCCAGCATGGGGTGCGGGAAATTGATGATTGCATGTCGCCAACACGGGATTTCGACTTCACCCGAATGGTTTCTAATGGAGATGGCGATGTCTTCGTCGTTATCGAAAAAACCGTATTGGTTGGCAAGGTCAAGCGATACAAATTTGGCTTGTGAGACCCGTTGCAGGGTTTGACTCATCTGTTCCGGGCTGGTGATATCAAGCGGCACTACCGTCCACTCCGACAGCGCACTCTTGAGATCGGTGACTGACGTGCGTTGCAACCGCGTTTCGATTGGCAACAGGCGCAGCGATGGCGGCAGGGACGGGTCATACAGCAGTTCGGTGGGGCACATCGTGGTGCGGCCTGCTGTTGACGGCAGCAGCCGTTGGCCATATCCAGAAAAGAAAACGGCGTTGATCAGTTCGGACTTGCCACGCGAAAATTCGGCAACGAAGGCCAGCACCAGCTTGTCTTCGTTCAGCCGGGTACGGATCTGCGAAACCATTTGTGCGGCCTGGCTGTCGGCCAAACCCTGTGACTTGAGCCACTGATGAAGCTTGCCGACGGCAGAGGAGAGCTGCTGTCGCCAGCGGCTGTAGGCTTCAAACTGGGATGCCAGAGGGTGCGAAGTATCCATGACCAAGGTATCAACCGGGATAAGGCACTTTAACACAGCGGCGCCGGGACAAGCCAGCTTCATGGCGCGACAGGCAGCGGGGCTCGTGGAGGAACGGCAAAGGTGAGACGTTTTGGTCAACGTGGGCGCATCCGCAGGAAACCGTTGCCTGGCTGCCCAGCCACCCTGATCCCTATAAGCTGTTATCCTTTAAAATTCGGTATTGGGGCACAAAGCCGCCCAGCTAACATGCGGCGAAGCACATCCCTTACTTCCGTTCTCAGAAAGCAGGAATTCATGAAGTTACCGCAACGTGCCGCGCAGGAGACATTACCGCGGCGATTACCGGAAGCGCCGAAAGCGGAAAAATACCGGCTCATGCTGCTGGCGGCGGTTCTCGGCTGTGGGGTGTGGGCAATGCCGGAAGCGATGGCGCAGCCGCCGGCATCATTACCAACGACCGCCAAGGAAACGTCTGTTGCGGCAGCCGAAGCAGGCAATCCGCCGCTGACGGAAAAACGGTTTTACGAAATTTTGCTGGCCGATATCGCGTTGCAGCGTCAGGAGCCGGTTCTGGCGACGCGGACGTTCCTGCAATTGGCGCAAGACACGCAGTCGCCCTGGTTCGCGCAGCGCGCGACTGAAAGCGCGCTGGCGGCGCGTGACCAGACGCTGCTTGATCAGGCGCTGGCGCTGTGGCAAAAGCTCGATCCCGCCAGTGATCGACCGCAACGCCTTAAGGCGCAGGTGGCGCGTGCCTGGCAGCACCCGATCAACCAGACGGCTGATGAAAAGGTGGTGCGCGCGCGGCTCGAAGCGTTGCTCAGAGAGGCGGCGGCCAACGACAATCTTGACGAAATGTTTTTGCAGTTAAACGCGTTCTTCGCCAAGTGGCCGGACAAGGTTGCCGCCTTCACCACCATCCGGGAACTGGCGTTGCCTTATTCGCGGCTGCCGGAAGCGCATTATGCCGTGGCGCTGGCGGCGCTGATCGTGATTACCGACGAAACAGCCGAGCAGAAGAGCGAGGTGTTGTCGAAAATTCTTCAGGACGGCGCGCGGGAAATCGAGTTGGCGCTGGAGAATGCGCCACAGCGGGACGAGGCGGTGCAATTAAAGGCGGTACTGCTCGAAAAAACAGCGCCTGAAAAACTGTTGCCGTGGTTGCAAAGCAGCGTTCAGAAGGCGCCCGACCAGAAAAATCTGTGGCCGTTGCTGGCGCGTGCCTATGTGCAGAAGAAGCGGTATTCAGAGGCGCGCGAATGGTTTCTCAAAGTATGGAAAGACAACGGCGCTGATAATGCGCTGATGGCAGCGGGCGCGTTGTCGATGCAAATGGAAGACCGGACGGCGGCGCAAGAACTGCTCAATGAAGTCGAAAAAATAGGAGGCAGCGATAAAGTCAACGCGATGCGAGCCATGTACGCGCGTATTGCCGAAGACGAAAAGCGGACGATGGAGGCTATCGACTGGTATCGCAAGGTTGATGGCGGTGATGACTGGTGGGGTATCCAGTTGCATCTGGCGGTGTTGTTGGCGCAAAACGGCAAACGTGATGAGGCGTTGACGCTGTTGGAGGCGTTGCCGGCGGTGACGCGGGAGCAACGGATCGGGGTGTTGCAGATGCAGACGCGTGTTCTGCGCCATGCCGAGGATTGGGAGGCCGCGCTCAAGGTGCTCGAAAAAGGCATCAAAGAATTACCGGAATCGGCGGATCTTTTGTTGGAACTGGGGCTGGTCGAGGAAAAACGCGGCAATCTGGAAAAGGCCGAGCAACACTTGCGGATGGCGCTAAAGCTCAAGCCCAACGATCCGTATTTGCAAAATGCACTGGGCTATACCTTGGTGGATCATCGGCTCAATATTGACGAAGGTACGGCGCTGATCGAAAAAGCACATCAAGCGATGCCTGACGATGGCGCGATTCTCGACAGTATGGGGTGGGCGCGGTATCGCCAAGGAAAAAACGAGGAAGCGTTACGTTATTTGCAACTGGCCTGGGAAAAACATCCGGACGCCGAGGTGGCGGCGCATTGGGGTGAGGTGTTGTGGCGAGTTGGCCGTCTTGAAGAAGCGCGGCAGGTGTGGGCGCAGGGATTGAAAAAAACGCCGCGCGATACGCTGATCCGGGAGACGATGAAACGCCTTAAAGCCGATGAGCTTGACCCGGCGCCGAATAAGACACCCCCCGCGCCATGAGAGGATCGGAAGCTGTTTGCCGCAGTGTGGTGCCGCTGTTGTTGGCGCTGTTGTTGATGACGCTGCTGGGCGGCTGCGCTGGTTTGCCGCAGGGTGATGGTGGCGCCTCTTATCCGATGACAGCAACGGCGGACGTGTCGTTTCACGCGCAGGGTCGTTTTTCAGCGCACTACGAAGAAAAAGTATTTGCGGCGCGTTTCGACTGGCGGCATGAACCGGACATGGACGAGATCGAGGTCATTTCTCCGTTCGGCACTACCGTTGCGGGTCTGACGCGCACGGGAAAAACAGTGATCGTACAGCGAGGTGACGGCTCGCAACACACACATCAAATGGAAAATTGGGAGACGCTGACCACGCAAACTTTCGGTTTTCCGTTGCCGGTAGAAAGCTTGGCGTATTGGGTGCGTGGTGTACCGGCACCCGAGGCGCCGGCAGCCGTGACACGCGATGCGGCTGGACGTCCCGACAGTTTGCGTCAACAGGGTTGGACGGTTCAGTACAACTATGCAGCGGCGGCGCGCGAACCGGAACGGCTCGACATCCGTTATGGCGAAACCGTTGGGTTGCGGCTCAGGATGGATCGACTTTTGCTGCTGGAAAAAACAGATTAACCGCAAAGAACGCATAGAGCGCAAAGAAAATTAAGCGGGTAGGGATGCCTGCCCGATTGAAATACAACTGCGATTTCAAGCCAGGATTGACAACATTTACATGTTAGACGACACTGTTTTTCCAAGGCCGTTTGTCTATATGTAGTTCTCGTCATCTCGCCCGGACTTTTCTTTGTGATCTATGCGTTCTTTGCGGTTAAAACGTCCTTCCTTTCCGATTTGCGGTAACCGCCGAGCATGAGCACGATTACCCATCGTTTTCCCGCGCCGGCCAAGCTCAATCTTTTTTTGCATGTGGTGGGTCGTCGCGCTGACGGGTACCACTGTCTCGAAAGCGTTTTCGTTCTGATTGATCTGGCGGATATTCTTACG
>JAISPI010000152.1 GCA_031275075.1 Burkholderiales bacterium
CGCGTACTTGCTTGGCAGATCGAGCGTGAAATGGAAGTGCAAAAGCTGACCAAGACGGCGCTGGCAAAAAGGATGCATACCAGCCGTTCGGCGCTGAATCGCCTTTTGGATGAGAGCGATACCAGCCTGACATTGACCACACTGGCCAGCGCCGCTACTGCGCTTGGCAAAACGGTGAAGATCGAGTTGGTTGCCTAATAAGTTTGCATTAGCTAAAGATCGGTTAGAGAAGTGAGATTATGAGCCATAGCCGTCGCAATACCCCCATTGTTGGGTTCACAACCTGTCGCAGCGAACGTGATGACAAGAAGTGCTGGCACAAGCGCTGGCGCACCTGCGAACGCATAAAGTTGGCTAGCGCATCATCCGAAGCCCTAGACGATCACCAGACTTTAATCGTAAATCAGGTCAGCAACGTATGTTCTATGGGCAAGGATGGTCGTCAATACTGGTCAGTCAAGAGCAGGATGGACACGGCGGTTTTTATGGCCAATCGTAAGGGGCGCAACGATGCCGAACGAGCGGCGCTTAAGTTGCGCATGCTGAGAAAATGGATGAGCAAGTGATTTAACAAAAGTTCCCCAAATCTTGTTTTTCGACGTGTTCGATCAGCCCTCGCTGTTCTCTTCGGTTTCTGCTTTGCGCCGCTCGGCGCAGGCGCCGGTAGCGCAGTAACCGTAAAGGCAGAGCGTGTGGTCAACGACTTCAAAATTTTTCCCCTGAGCGATTTTGTTCTGCCGTTTTTCGATTTCGGCGTCGAAAAATTCTTCGACTTTGCCGCAATGCAGGCAAACGATGTGATCGTGGTGATGGCCGCGGTTGATTTCATAGACGGCCTTGTCGGGCTCGAAATGATGGCGTAGCAGCAGCCCGGCCTGTTCAAACTGGGTCAGCACGCGGTAGATGGTTGCCAGACCGATGTCGAGGTCGTCTTTTTTCAAGCTGCGGTAAACGTCCTCTGCCGTCATATGACGACCCATCGAGGTTTCGAAAAGGCGAAGGATGTGGAGCCTCGGCAACGTGGCTTTAAAACCCCGGTCTTTAAGGTCTTGTGGCGTAGTCGTCATCTGGATGGGGCTGGAGGCCGCGCGGAGTACGGCTATAATAACCGCTCTTTACTCCAATTCCTATCGAGAGCCGCATGAAACAGCCGCCTTTTTATTCCATGTTGCTGGTGCGTATTTGCGGGATCGCCCTGTTGTTTTCCCTGACGGGCTGCTCGACGGTAAGCACGTATCTGCCGGATGTTCGTCAACTCGGCGTCTATAAGCTGGACATCAATCAAGGCAACTATTTGACGCAAGACATGGTCGAAAAGCTGAAAGTTGGTCAGACGCGCCAACAAGTACGGACGACGCTGGGAACGCCTCTAATGGCAAGCGCCTTTCATACGGATCGTTGGGACTATGTTTACTCTTACGCCAAAAACGGCAAGGTGGTCGAACTCCGTCAGTTTGCTGTTTTTTTCAAGGACGACGCACTCGAACGCTGGGAGGGCGATGAAGCGCCCGTGTCGCAGGTTGAGTTAAACCGGATCGCCGGAGCGCGGGCGTTGCCGATTGATCCGTCGGCTGACGATGAAGGTTTTTTTAGCTGGTTGTTTCGCTGGTTTGGAGACGAATGATGGGAGAAATGTCATCAACGCCGGTGCGAGTGGCGATTGCCGGTGCGGGCGGGCGGATGGGGCAAATGCTGGTCGAGAGTGTGCTGGCGTCACCGGCATCGTTCGTTTTGGCGGCGGCGCTTGAGCAGAAAGGATCGCCGTTGCTGGGACGCGAAGCGGGCGCTGCCATCGGACAGGTGTCGGGGGTTTTGATTTCTGACGATGTTGGGGCGGCAGTACGGCAAGCGGATGTGTTGATCGATTTCACACGACCGGAAGGGACATTAACGCATGCACGCTGTTGCGCCGACCATCGTTGCGCGATGGTGATCGGGACGACAGGATTGAATGAAACCATCAAAGCCGAACTGACATCGTTGGCGCGTCGTGTGCCGATGGTAGTAGCTCCGAACATGAGTGTCGGCGTCAACGTGATGCTGAAACTGGTACGGCTGGCAGCGCAGCGCTTGAGCGGTTACGACATTGAGGTCGTCGAAATTCATCACAAGCACAAAGTCGATGCGCCGTCGGGAACGGCGTTGTGTCTCGGTGAGGCGGCTGCCGAGGGTGCCGGTGTGGCGCTTGCCGATGCGGCGGTTTACGCACGCGAAGGACTGTGCGGCGAGCGCCAACCGGGAACCATCGGTTTTGCGACGTTGCGCGGTGGCGATGTGGTCGGCGAACACACGGTGCTTTTCTGCGGCGAAGGCGAACGGGTGGAGCTGACGCATCGTGCCGGATCGCGCCGTAATTTCGCAGTCGGGGCGCTGAAGGCGGCACAATTTTTGGCGGCGCGGCGCACAGAGGGAAGCAGCGGCATTTACACGATGGAAGATGTTTTGGGACTGACGGGCGTTTGATTCAGCGTTTGACCCGGCATTTGACCTTATCGCGGGTGGCTTGGACCAGCGGGGAAAAAGGTTACAAGGCTTAACTTATTCTTAACAAGAAACAGATACGGTTTCGTGGATAATGGGAACTGTAGATGTGGCCCGTATTGACGGTCGGGGGAATGATGGCGCTGGATCAGAACAAGCAAGAAACGATGCCAAAACTGGGAACGGTCTCCACCGGTTCCGCCAGGAAATTCCCGTTCTGGGGTTGGCTGCTCATCATCGCCGCGCTGGTTGCCGGTGGCTTTTATTACTACGAGCAACGGTCGGCATCGAGCGGTAAATCGACGGCGTCGCCTTGGCGCACGGATCCGAGCCGGGCGATTCCGGTTCAGGCGGCTACTGTGCAGAGCAGTGCCTTTGATGTTTATCTCGAAGCGTTGGGAACGGTGACGGCGGCGCAAACCGTGGTGGTGCGCAGCCGTGTTGACGGACAACTGTTGAAGCTGCATTTCAAAGAGGGTGACACGGTTAAGGCGGGCACGTTGCTGGCTGAAATCGATCCGCGTCCGTATCAGGTGCAACTGACACAGGCCGAGGGACAAATGGCGCGTGATCAGGCGCAATACGAAAATGCCAAGGCTGACCTTCAGCGGTACCGTATTTTGTTGAAGCAGGATTCGGTGTCGCAGCAACAGGTTGATACTCAAGAGGCGTTGGTGGCGCAATACGAAGGTTTGTTGAAATACAATCAGGGACAGATTGATAGCGCCAAACTCAATCTCGATTACACACGGGTTACGGCGCCGATTTCGGGGCGGTTGGGATTGCGCCAAGTCGATGTCGGCAATATGGTGCGTGCTTCTGATACTAATGGGATCGTTGTCATCGCTCAGGAAAATCCGATTGATGTGACGTTCACGTTGGCGGAAAATGAATTGCCGAAGGTGGTGCAAAGAGTTTATGCGGGTGCGCGATTCCCGGTGGAGGCGTGGGATCGGGCGCAAAAAAACTTGCTCGAAAGCGGAACACTGATGACGGTCGATAACCAGATCGATATCGCTACGGGCACAGTCAAATTGAAAGCACGTTTTGACAACAAAAATCAAGTGTTGTTTCCGAACCAGTTCGTCAATGTGCGGATGAAGATCGACGAATTACAGAAGGCTTTGCTGGTGCCGTCTGCTGCCGTGCAGCGCGGCAGCGTGGGAATGTTTGTTTATGTGGTTGGCGGTGATGGCAAAGTGGGCGTGCGACAGATTACGCCGGGCGGTGTGGGTAACGGGAAACAGGTGATCGACCATGGACTGACCGCAGGCGAGCGCGTGGTGATCGACGGAACCGATCGGTTGCGTGAAGGCAGCAGCGTTGAGATCATCACGCTTGATGGCGAACCGCAAGCGTTACCGACGCCGAACGAAGCGTCTTCTAAAGCGCCAACGTCCGGAAAGCGGCCGTAACGGAATCATGCCGTTGCGGAGTCGCGCATGAATCCTTCTCGACTTTTTATTCTCCGGCCGATTGCCACCTCGTTGTTGATGGTGGCGATTATGTTGGCGGGAATCGTTGCCTACCGTTTTTTACCGGTCTCGGCGTTGCCGGAAGTCGATTATCCGACGATCCAGGTAGTGACATTGTATCCGGGCGCCAGCCCCGAAGTGATGACTTCATCGGTGACGGCGCCTCTGGAGCGCCAGTTTGGGCGGATGGCGGGTGTCAATCAGATGTCGTCGGTCAGTTCGGGCGGAGCCTCGATCATTACACTGCAATTCAGTCTTGACGTATCGCTCGACACGGCTGAACAAGAAGTGCAAGCAGCGATTAACGCCGCCAGTAATTTGTTGCCTAATGATTTACCGCGGCCACCGATCTACAACAAGGTCAACCCTGCCGATACGCCGGTACTGACGTTGGCCATTACTTCAGACACGTTGTCACTGACACGACTCGAAGATTTGGTCGATACTCGACTGGCGCAAAAAATTTCGCAAGTGCCGGGCGTTGGTTTGGTAACGCTGTCTGGAGGTCAGCGCCCTGCGGTGCGGGTACAGGTTAACCCGCGGGCGTTGGCGGCGGCAGGCCTCAATATCGAAAACGTGCGTACGTCGGTGGCGAGCGCCAACGTCAATCAGGCCAAAGGCAGTTTCGACGGACCAACGCAATCATCAACCATTGATGCCAACGACCAATTGCGTTCTGCCGATGAATACCGCAGCCTCATTATTGCCTACAAAAATGGCGCGCCGGTTCGTCTTGGCGATATCGCCGAAGTGATCGAGAGCGCTGAAAATGCGCGGCTGGCAGCTTGGGCCAACGACCATCCGGCCATTATCATTAATATTCAACGGCAAACCGGCGCCAATGTGATTGATGTGGTCGATCGTATCAAAGAGCGCCTGCCGCAACTGGAAGACGCGCTGCCGGGGGCGTTGCAGGTAACCGTGCTGTCCGATCGAACGGTTACTATTCGCGCCTCGATTCGCGACGTGCAGTTCGAGTTATTCCTGGCGATTGCGCTGGTGGTGATGGTGATCTTCCTGTTTTTGCGTAATTTGCCGGCGACGATCATTCCAAGCCTTGCTGTGCCGCTGTCGCTGGTAGGCACTTTTGTTGTGATGCATCTGGCCGGATTTTCGATCAACAACCTGACATTGATGGCGCTAACCATCGCCACCGGTTTTGTTGTTGACGACGCTATTGTGATGATCGAAAACATTTCGCGCTATATCGAAAAAGGCGATCCGCCTTTGCAGGCGGCGCTCAAAGGCGCCAAGCAGATCGCTTTCACCATTATTTCGCTGACGTTTTCGCTTGTGGCAGTACTGATTCCGCTGCTGTTCATGACCGATGTCGTTGGGCGGCTGTTCCGCGAATTCGCGATCACGCTGGCAGTATCGATCATCATCTCGATGGTGGTGTCGTTGACTTTGACGCCGATGATGTGCTCGAAGTTGCTGCGCCACACACCGGAAGACAAAAAGAGCGGGTTTTACAAAAAATCAGAGGCGGCTTTCAACGGGTTGATCGCGCTTTACGCGCGCGCGTTGCGAGTGGTGTTGAACCATCAGATGTTGACGCTGATGGTGGCGATCAGTACATTATTATTGACGGTCTATTTGTACATGATCGTTCCGAAAGGTTTTTTTCCGATTCAGGATACCGGATTGATTCAGGGGATTTCGGAAGCGCCGCAATCGATTTCCTTTGGTGCTATGGCCGAACGCCAGCAAAACCTGGTGCGGGTCATTCTCGAAGACCCTGATGTTGAGAACGTGTCGTCTTTTATTGGGGTTGATAGCGCCAATGCGACACTTAATACCGGGCGTATGCTCATCAATCTGAAGCCGCTCGAACAACGCGGCGCGCGCGCGCCGGAAATCATTCGGCGCCTTCAACAGCGCCTGGAGGATGTGCCGGGGATTCAACTGTATTTACAATCGGTCAATGACTTGACGATTGAAAGTCAGGTAACACGCACGCGTTTTCAGTTTACGTTGCAGGCAACCGATCCCGATGACTTAAGTATCTGGACGCCAAGGCTTACCGAACGGCTGGCACAGCTTCCTGCGTTGATGAACGTCAACCACGATTTGCAGGATCAGGGGCTGCAAGCTTATGTCGATATCGACCGTGATGCCGCCGGACGGCTCGGCGTGACGGTGGCCGATATCAGCAATGTGCTTTACAGCGCGTTCGGGCAACGGCTGATCTCAACGATCTTCACGCATTCGAATCAGTATCGCGTGGTGCTTGAAATCGCTCCTGAATTTCAGGACGGATTGATGGCGTTGAGCCGTTTGTATGTGTCGTCGTCGCGTGGTGAACAAGTACCGTTGTCGGCGGTGGCACATTTTGTCGAGAAACCGGCAAGACTGGCGATCAATCACATTTCGCAGTTTCCGTCAGCAACCATTTCTTTCGATTTGGCGCCCGGCTATTCTTTGGACGCTGCGGTGAAGGCGATCCAGATGACCGAACATGAAATCGGGCTTCCAGCCGATATTCAGACCGCTTTTCAGGGAACGGCGCTGGCGTTTCAGTCGTCGCTCAGCAATCAGATATGGCTGATTCTTGCGGCGATCGTCACGATGTACATTGTGCTGGGCGTACTTTACGAGAGTTATATTCACCCGATCACGATTTTATCGACGCTGCCGTCGGCAGGAATCGGCGCGTTGCTGGCGTTGCTGCTGGCAAGACTCGATCTCGATATGGTGGCGATTATTGGCATTATCTTGTTGATCGGCATCGTCAAGAAAAACGCGATCATGATGATCGATTTCGCGCTTGACGCCGAACGTAATGAAAAACTGTCGGCGCGTGATGCGATTTATCAGGCGTGCCTGTTGCGTTTTCGGCCGATTTTGATGACGACGATGGCAGCGTTGTTGGCGGCATTGCCGCTGATGCTGGGTACCGGTATGGGCGCCGAATTACGGCAGCCGCTTGGTGTGACGATGGTTGGCGGGTTGCTGGTCAGCCAATTATTGACGCTGTTTACAACGCCGGTGATCTACATCATGTTTGATAATTTGGCGAACTGGCGGCGGACAATGTCGGTGGCCGAAGGATCGGCGCCATGAATTTTTTTGCGGCGGTAATCCAGCGGCCGGTCGCCACATCGTTGTTGACGCTGGGCGTGACGCTACTGGGACTGGTGGCGTGGAAGTTGCTGCCGGTGGCGCCGTTGCCGCAGGTTGATATACCGACGATATTCGTGTCGGCACAGTTGCCGGGCGCCAGTCCGGAAACGATGGCGTCGTCGGTGGCAACGCCGCTGGAACGGGCGTTGGGCAGCATTTCCGGTATTACCGAGATGACTTCGTCGAGTTCGCTTGGCCGTACGCGCATCGTGATTCAATTTGATCCGTCACGCAACATTGACAGCGCGGCGCGCGAGGTACAGGCAGCAATTAATGCGGCGCGCACCATGTTGCCGTCGGGAATGCCGAGAAATCCAACGTATCGCAAAGCCAATCCGGCCAACGCGCCGGTGATCATCATTGCGCTGACGTCGGAAACGATGACGCGCGGACAAATGTACGACGCAGCGGCCACCGTGTTGGCGCAAAAGCTGTCGCAGGTCGAAGGGGTTGGTGATGTGACGGTTGGCGGCAGTTCGTTGCCGGCGGTGCGCGTTGAATTAAACCCCATGCAGGTCAACCATCATGGCTTGTCGCTGGAAGCCGTGCGACGGGCAATCGCCAACAATAACGCCAACCGTCCGAAAGGAGTGATCGAATATGGCGACCGTTTATGGCAAGTCGGCGCCAACGATCAAGCGTTCAGGGCGGACGAATACCGGCGGCTGATTGTTAGCTATAAAGATGGCGCTCCGGTGCGTCTGGAAGACATTGCCGATGTGATTGATTCGGTAGAAGACGTGCGCAACGCCGGAATGTCAAACGGAAAACCGTCGGTGTTATTGGTTGTTCGCACTCAGACCGGCGCCAACATCATCGAAACGGTTGAGCGGGTCAAGGCGCTGATGCCGGTATTGAAAGCGTCGGTGCCGAGCAGCATTGACTTTACCGTGACCCTCGACCGGACAACGACCATCCGCGCTTCGCTGCGTGAGGTAGGAAGGGCGCTGACCATTTCGGTCGGGCTGGTGATCCTGATGGTGTTTCTCTTTTTGCGCAATGGTCGGGCGACGCTGGTGCCGTGCGTGGCCGTACCGGTGTCGTTGATCAGTACATTGGCGGTGATGTATTTATGTGGATTCACGCTTAACAATATTTCGTTGATGGCGTTGACGGTGGCGACCGGCTTCGTTGTCGATGACGCCATTGTCGTCATCGAAAACATCAATCGACATCGGGAAGCCGGAAAATCACCGCTCAGGGCGGCTTTGGATGGCGTGCGTGAAGTCGGGTTCACGGTGTTGTCGATGAGCCTGTCGTTGATTGCGGTATTCATCCCGATCTTGTTGATGGGCGGTTTAATGGGACGTTTCTTCCGCGAGTTTGCGGTAACGCTGTCGTCAGCGATTCTGGTGTCTCTTGCGGTTGCACTAACGACAATTCCGGTGTTGTGTGCGTACTGGTTGAAGGACGAGCCCAAGGAACATGGAAGGTTGTACCTGTTCGGCGAGCGCGTCTTTCAAGCGATGCACAATGGCTATCGCCGTTCTCTTTCATGGGTGCTTGAGCGTCAGCCGTTGATGTTAATGATTCTTCTGGTGACAATTGCCCTCAACGTCTTTTTGTACACGATCGTTCCCAAAGGGTATCTACCGACACAGGATACGGGCCGTATTATGTGCACTATTCGCGCCGATCAAAGTATTTCGTTTCAGGCGATGCAGGAAAAATACGAAGGTTTTATCCAGATTGTCCGTCAGGACCCGGCGGTGGAAGCGGTGAGCGGTTTCATCGGCGGCCAAGGGCAGGTGAACCGCGGTTCGATTTTCATTGCACTGAAACCGTTGGCAGAGCGAAAGACCTCTGCGCGTGAGGTGATAGCGCGTTTGCAGAAAGCCTTGTCGAAAGAACCCGGCGCACGGCTGTTCATGATGCCGGTGCAGGATATCCGAATCGGCGGACGCGAAGCCGACGCCGAATTTCAATACACATTGCAGGCCGATGATGTTTACGAACTCCGGGCTTGGGAACCGCGGGTACGGCAGGCGTTGATGCAGCTTCCTCAGATCACGGATGTCAACTCCGATCAGGATGATCGCGGCACACAGACGATGCTGACGATTGACCGGGATGCGGTGGCGCGGCTGGGTTTGACGGTGGCTCAAGTCAACGCGGCATTGAACGATGCATTTGGTCAACGCCAAGTGTCAACCATTTATAACCCGCGCAATCAGTATCGTGTGGTGATGGAGGCAGCGCCGTCTTTTACTCAGAGCGCGCAGAATTTGCAGAATATTCATTTGATCAGCCGGGACGGCAGCCGTGTTCCGTTATCGGCAGTGGCCACGCACACGATGGAAAATACGGCGTTGTCGGTGAACCATCAGGGGCAATTCGTTACGGCAACGTTTTCGTTCAATCTGGCGCCGGGAGTGGCGTTGTCGAAAGCAACGGACGCTGTGCATGAAGCCGTGGCTCGCACCGGTTTGCCGGTATCGATTGTCGGAAGTTTTCAAGGAACGGCAGGTGAATTTAAAAAAACGCTGTCAACACAACTGGTCTTGATCATCGCAGCGCTTATTGTTGTCTATCTCGTGCTGGGCATTCTCTACGAGAGCTTTATTCATCCGTTGACGATTTTATCGACGCTGCCTTCCGCTGGCGTCGGGGCTTTGCTGGCGATTGAATTGCTCGGGAAAGAATTTAATCTGATTACGCTGTTAGGTATTTTGCTGTTGATCGGGCTGGTCATGAAAAACGCGATCATGATGATCGATTTTGCATTAACGGCGGAACGCCAGCAGCGAATGGCGCCGCGCGAAGCGATTTTCACAGCGTGTCTGCTGCGTTTTCGTCCGATTTTGATGACGACGATGACGGCGATTCTGGGCGCGTTGCCGCTGATGCTTGGAAGCGGTGACGGCGCCGAATTGCGGCAGCCACTGGGATTGGCAATCGTCAGTGGTTTGCTGGTGAGTCAATTGCTGACGTTGTACACGACGCCGGTGGTGTATCTTTATATTTATCGCTTGCGTGAGCGTCTCACGGGGCGCAAGGCGGTGACTGGCCCTCTTTTGCCGGTGGAGGTGTGATCTGATGGGATGCATGAAGCTGATTTTCGAAAATGGCAAGTATTGGTGGATGTTACCGGCGGCGCTTTTGACCGGTTGCATGGTTGGGCCGGATTATGTGCGACCGCAACTCGACATTCCTGCTGCTTACAGCGAGCCGACAGCGGGCTGGAAGCATGCCCACCCTTCCGACGAAAAACTTGATGCGACCTGGTGGATACCTTACGGCGACGAGACTCTGAACCAGTTGATGAGCGAGATAGATATCAACAACCAGAATCTGAAAGCAGCGGAGGCGCGTTATCGGCAGGCACAAGCGCAGTTGCGCGCGACGACGGCCAATCTTTTTCCGACATTAAACGCCAATGTTTCGACAGGCAGAGGGCAGAGCGCCAACCTTGGTGGCAGTGGGACGCAACGCGGCCCAACGGATCAATATCATTTTTCATTGAACGCTGCCTGGGATATCGATCTATGGGGCAGGGTGCAACGGTCGGTCGAAGCGCAAACGGCTAACATCCAAGTAACTGAAGCGCAACTGGCGGCGCTGCGATTGAGCACACAAACAGCGTTGTTGCAGGCATATATTGCTTTGCGGGTTGGCGATGCGCAGCAAAAACTGATGGAGGAAACCGTAGAGGCATACGCGCGTTCGCTGGAGATGACCCAGAACCGTTATCAGGCGGGAATCATCACTCGCGCAGATGTGTCGCAAGCGCAGACGCAACTCGAATCAGCGCGTACCCAATTAATCGATCTGGAAATCAGCCGGATACAAAGCAGGAACGCGCTGGCGCTTTTGGTTGGCAAAGTGCCATCACAGTTTTCGCTTGCGTTTCTCGACACATTGCCGCTCAAATTGCCGGAAATTCCGGTAACGGTGGATTCTGAATGGCTGGAGCGCCGCCCTGATGTTGCTGCCGCCGAACGAAGGGTTGCGGTTGCCAATGCCGAAATCGGCGTGGCGCAGGCGGCTTTTTACCCGTCGTTGACACTGTCGGCATCAGGAGGGTATCAGGCAAATCGTTGGTCGGATTGGTTTGATGTGCCGGGACGTGTCTGGTCGTTGGGCGCAGGGCTGGCGCAATTGATCTTTGACGGCGGCCGCCGTTCTGCGATGAAGGACAGCATGGTGGCTGCCTATGATGCGACGGTTGCCGATTACAAGCAAACCGTATTGATCGCGTTTCAGGAAGTTGAAAACCAATTAACGACGTTGCGTGTGCTTGACGATGAATGGCGTTCGCAGCAGGCCGCCTTGAGCGCGGCGCGCGATACGGAAGCCCTGATTCTCAACCAGTATAAGGCAGGTACGACGACTTATATCAATGTGGTGGTGGCGCAAACGGCGCGGCTTAATGCTGAAAATAACACGATTCGATTACGCGGTCGCCAACTGGCTGCCAGCGTGGCGCTGATTAATGCTTTGGGCGGAGGATGGCCGGGATTGGTGTCGCTGCCGTGAGCATTGCAGTGATAAAAAACGAATCCATTTTATAATGCCGTTCTTTATCGTCCAATACAAAGAAAAACAAAATACGTGTGAAACCTTTTCTCGAAATCCGCCGTGATCCTGCCATTCAAAGCAATACGCAGGTAATTGGCCTTTTTTTACCGTATCTGAAACCATTCGCAGGCCGCATCACCGTGGCGCTGGTGTGTCTGGTGGTCGCCAAACTTGCCAATGTCGGTGTGCCGCTGGTGATGAAGCGAATCGTTGACGGGCTGGATGCCGGACACGCGCCGTTGATGGTGCCGCTGGCGTTGCTGGCGGCCTATGGTGCTTTGCGCATATCGACAACGCTTTTCACTGAATTGCGCGAGATTTTATTCGTTAAGGTAACGCAGCGTGCTACGCGAGCGGTGATGTTGCAGGTGTTTCGTCATCTGCACGAAATGAGCTTGCGTTTTCACTTGCAGCGACAAACCGGCCGATTGACCCGCGATATCGAACGAGGACAGCGCGGCATTACGACGCTGATCGACTTCACATTATTTTCAATTTTGCCGACGATTGTCGAAGTAGCGTTGGTGCTCGGTGTGTTGATGTACAGTTACGACTGGACGTTTGTGGCGATCACGGTGGCGACTTTGGTGGTTTACCTGACGTACACCGTTCTGGTGACAGAATGGCGGACGCACATGCGACGGCGGATGAATGAATTCGATTCGCAGGCAAGCGCCCGGGCGACCGACAGTCTGCTGAATTATGAGACGGTCAAATATTTCGGTAACGAGCGTTGGGAAGAGGCGCATTACGATGAGCGTTTGATGTTGTGGGAGAAGGCAGCCGTCCGCAATCAGACTTCATTGTCGGTGCTGAATCTCGGACAGTCGGCGATCATCGCTGTTGCGGTGACGTTGATGATGTGGCGCGCTACGGCTGGCGTGGTGAACGGCGCGATGACGATTGGCGACCTGGTGCTGGTCAATGCGCTGATGATTCAGTTGTATATTCCGTTGAACCTCCTCGGGTTTGTGTATCGTGAAATTCGTCAATCCCTGGCGGACATGGAACGCTTGTTTGCGCTCAACGAGATGAAAGTCGAAATCACCGATGTACCGAATGCGCTTCCTTTGCAGGTCGATCATGGCGAGATTTGTTTTGAAAACGTCAGCTTTCACTATGAGGACTCCCGTCCGATTTTGGAAAACGTATCGTTTTCTGTCGGCGCGGGAAAAACGATTGCCGTCGTCGGGCCGTCAGGTGCCGGAAAATCGACGTTGGCACGGTTGTTGTTCCGTTTTTACGATGTGACGGAAGGTGCCATTTTAATTGATGGCCAAGATATTCGTTCCATCACGCAGGAAAGTCTGCGTTCTGCCATCGGTATTGTGCCGCAGGATGCAGTGTTGTTTAACGATACGCTTGAATACAACATTGCATACGGACGAACATCGGCGGCGCATGAAGAGATTGAGGCGGTGGCGCGGATGGCGCAGCTAGATGATTTTATCGCCCGACTGCCGGAGGGATATGCGACACAGGTTGGCGAACGCGGGCTGAAGTTGTCGGGTGGAGAAAAGCAGCGGGTGGCGATTGCCCGCACGCTGTTAAAGCGTCCGCGGATTCTGATTTTCGACGAAGCCACATCGTCGCTCGATTCCCGTTCGGAAAAACAAATTCAGGCGGCAATACGCGAAATCGCTCGCGAACATACGACGTTGATCATTGCGCACCGTCTTTCCACGATAGTCGATGCTGATGAAATTCTGGTACTGGAGCACGGGCGGATCGTCGAGCGCGGACAACACATTTCGTTACTGGCGACGAAGGGATTGTACGCGCGGATGTGGCGTTTGCAACAAGCGGAACAGCAACGAACCGAGCGGGAAGTCGGGAGGCTTTAAGTATTGCGAGGCAAGTAAAGCGCTGGATAAAACGCCGAATGCGTTTCGGAATTTACGGCAAAGGCGTTAACGAACCGTCGGTATCCAGCCGGTAATCTCTCGGGTTCAGATCGCTGTAATAACGCAAGGTGTGCGCGGTGAATTTCAACACGGCGTAATCGGGATCGTTAATACCCTGTGAATAATATTGTTCATCGCCTTTACGCCAGACCTTGGCGCGGCTTACTTCATCTTGAACCACGGCCGCCGTACCGATCAACATGGCACCGATGAACCGGCTGGCGTCGTAAAAATACAAGCAGGCTTTGGGATTGGTGGCAAGACGGGCGGTTTTGCGCGATGAAGTATTGGTCGTGAAATAGAAGAGCTTCAACCCTTCATGCGCTCTGGGCGCCAGAAGCGCGTGTGTATTGGGAAAACCATCGTTATCGATGGAGCTGAAAATCGCTATGGCGGCATGTTCAATGAGACGCTCGACAGTAGTCTGCACAGTATTCATCTCTTTTCTCCGCAGTCAGGAAAAACAAGTAAAACACATTGAGGCCGACAGTTCAATACAGATAATACCGCAATACCTCCGAAAAATGGTATTTCGAAGTAAAACCAAAAACAGCCTTGGCTCTCATCAAGCGCCGGAGAGCGACCCAACAGGGGCGGTCTCTATCCGCACTTACTTGAGCAATCGCCGAACATTGACGCTCATGTCTTTGTTATATTAAGCCACTGTATAATGACACAAGTGGTGAAGCCTCTTTTGATAGCGGTTCAATGATTTTCGACAAAACGCCTGATGTGAAAGGTATCCGACGAAAGATTGGCATCTTGTTTGTCGGAGGGTTTATGGCGTCGGCGGTTTGGGGGCAGGCTCCGTCGGAGGGTGAGGGTAATGAAACGCCGCCGATGGTGGCAGCCGGAAGCAACGCTATCGACAGACGTAATAATTACGAGGCAGACGATGACGAGCAAGCGGTTTTGGCAATGGGCGGGTACAGGGTTGAATTGGAGGCACCCGGAAAAATCAAAAGTTTCCTCGAAAGATATCTTGATCTTTATCGGATGCAGAAGCGTAAAGATCTTTCCAGAGAGGATTTTCTATTGCTGGTGGATCGCACGCCGCAAAACGTTCAGTCGTTGCTGAAAACGCAGGGGTATTTCGAGGCGCAAGCGGAAACACGGGTAACGCAAGACGGTGATAGCGTTACCGTGCATCTCAAGGTTGTGCCGGGGACGCAGGTGATGGTGACGAAGGTTGATGTTCGTGTCACCGGCGCGATAGAGCAGGATGAAGCGATGATGGCGCAGTTCCGGCGCGCGCTGGAACGCTGGTTGTGGCGTTTGCCGGAGGGAGAGCCGTTTGATCAAGCGGCGTGGGACGACAGCAAGCGCCGTGTGCATGATTACATCTCCTCGCGTCGCTATGCCACGGCGACTATCGCCGAAAGCAAGGCAGAGATTGATTCCAAGACGTATCAGGCCACGCTGACGTTGAACATTGTCAGCGGGCCGGCCTATGTGTTCGGTGAGGTGTCGATTGTCGGTATGGAGCGTTATCCCGAAAAAGTGGTGCGCGATCTGATCCGTTTTGAACCGGGAGCAACGTATCGGCGGAGCGATCTGCTGGATTTGCAAAGCGAACTGCAAAGCTTGTCGTATTTCAGTGGCGTGGTGATCGAGGCGCTGCCGAGCGACGAAGCGCCGTATGTGGCGCCGGTAGTCATTAATGTACAGGAAATGCCATATAACAAGCTTGATCTTGGTGTTGGTTACAGTACTAACTACGGGCCGCGTCTACAGTCTAAGTATACCTATAACAACGTTTTGAATCGTGGCTGGGTATTTGACAGCCTGCTGGATTTAAGCAAGAACAAACAACAGGCGGAAGTAGGGCTGAGTTTTCCAAAACAACTCAGCGGCTACGGGCATCGGGTGTATGCGGCTTATAACGATAATGATTTTCAGGGAATCCGCTCACGCGCCGGCAGATTGGGTGTGTCGCGTGCTCAGAACCGTGACAAG
>JAISPI010000042.1 GCA_031275075.1 Burkholderiales bacterium
CGCCGGTCCCAGAAGTAACAACGCAACGTCCGGCTGATGGTGCGAAAAGCAATAGCTTCCCACGGAATATCCGATTCATTAAAGAGGCGCGCCTCCAGACTTTCCGTTCCAGCGGAAAATTCAGGATGCGGCAAATCGGCAAGAAACATCAGATGCAGCTGGCCGATTTCCGGCACAGTGATCACGGTATAAAGCCGGTCGAGCGTCACAACCGCACATGCTTCTTCTTGCGTTTCACGCTGCGCGCCCTCGTCGATCGTTTCCCCGATTTCGAGAAAACCAGCCGGCAATGTCCAAAGGCCGTAACGCGGTTCAATGGCACGACGGCACAGCAACACTTGATCACCCCAGCGCGGCAAGGTTCCGACGACCATTTTGGGATTCAGATAATGAATATGTCCGCACTGCCGACAAACGTGGCGCGGTTTCAAATCCCCCTCAGGAATCCGAAATTCCAACGCTGCCGCACCGCAGTGACTGCAAAAATTCATTGCCATGGTTTTTAAGCTAACACTATGAGGCGATCAGATTGCCGCCCCTACGCCACTTTGTCTCAAGCACGTCTTCTCATCACTTCATTTAAGAAAATGCTCCCGATAGTATTTCAGTTCATCAATTGACTCGTACACATCGGCCAAGGCTTCGTGTTTGGATTCCTTTTCAAAACCGCGCGCAATTTCAGGTTTCCAGCGGCGGCACAGCTCTTTCAGCGTCGAAACGTCGAGGTTGCGGTAATGAAAAAACGCTTCCAGTTGCGGCATCCCGCGCGCCAGAAAACGGCGGTCCTGACAAATGCTGTTGCCGCACATCGGCGACACCTGCGCAGAGACATGTTCTTTCAGAAACGCCAACGCCTGCGCCTCAACTTCGGCTTCCGACAGCGTTGAAGCCTTGACGCGATCAATCAACCCGGAGCGTCCGTGCATGCTCTGATTCCAGGCATCCATCGCCGCCAACACGGCATCTTCCTGATGTACAGCCCACACCGGCGCTTCCGCCACCACATTCAACGCAGCGTCGGTAACCACCATCGCCACTTCCAAAATCCGGTCGGCTTCAGGCTGCAGCCCGGTCATTTCGAGATCCAGCCAGATCAGACGGTCATCGGCAGCCGCCATATTCGCCTCCCGTCCGCTTGTGGCCGCTCCCGGCAATCTTCCATACCAGCATCGTACCGCCTATTCACGTACAATAAAGAAGTTTTGATTGTCGCATATTCTTTCATCCGTTCCATTATGTCTTCTTACTGGTTCACCATTGTTTTTCTTGCTGCGCTGTTTCTGGCTCTGATACTGCGCGGGTGGTTGTCCTACCGCCAGAGCCGTCACGTCGCCGCGCACCGCGATGTCGTCCCGACCGCTTTTGCCGAACGCATCACCCTGCCCGCGCATCAAAAAGCCGCCGATTACACACTCGCCAAGCAGGCTTTTGGCCGTATTGACGCCTCTGTCGATGCGGTCATCCTGCTGGCCTGGACACTCGGCGGCGGCTTGGCGTTGCTGATGACGGCAACCGGCTGGTTGCCTGTCGGCGCATTATGGCAAGATGTCGCGCTTCTCGTCGCGGTCGCGCTGATCGGCGGCATCCTCGGACTGCCGTTTTCTTATTACAGCACTTTCGGCATCGAAGCGCGCTTCGGTTTCAACCGCACCAGCCGTACCTTGTGGCTCGTTGATCTCGTCAAAAGCACGCTGTTATCACTGCTCATCGGTATTCCGTTGATAGCGTTGCTGCTATGGCTGATGCGGGCAGCGGGAACACTGTGGTGGTTGTGGGCGTGGTTTGTCTTTATGGGCGTGCAGTTGCTGATGCTGGTCATTTATCCAACGTTGATCGCGCCGCTGTTCAACAAATTTGAACCGCTTCCCGAAGGATCGACGCGCACCCGCATTGAAGCATTGCTTGCCCGCTGCGGTTTTACCGCCAGCGGTTTGTTTGTCATGGACGGCAGCCGCCGCAGCGGCCACGGTAACGCTTATTTCACCGGCCTTGGCCGCGCCAAACGTATCGTGTTTTTCGACACGCTGTTCAATCGGCTCAATGAAGATGAAATTGAAGCGGTGTTGGCGCATGAATTGGGGCATTTCCGACGCCACCATATCAAAAAACGCATCGTCTTTTCTGCGTTGTTATCATTGGCGTTTCTGGCGTTGCTGGCTTGGCTGTTGCAGCAACCGTGGTTTTTCAACGGCCTCGGCATTCCTTCCGATCAAGTGGCCACAGCCATGACACGCCCCGGTGTCGCGCTGTCGCTATTCATGTTGGTGCTGCCTGTTTTCATGTTTCTGTTCACACCGTTGGGAGCCGCTTATTCTCGCCGCCACGAATTCGAGGCCGACGCCTATGCCGCTACCCACGCTTCCGCCACTGCGCTGGAGCAAGCTTTGGTGCGCTTGTACGAAGACAACGCCGCAACGTTGACACCCGACCCGATTCATTCGGCCTTTTACGATTCGCACCCACCGGCGGCGCTCCGAATCGCGCACCTTCGCAGCCTTCGCAACACTGTCTGACAAAAGAGAAAATTAACCGCAAAGAACGCAAAGAACACAAAAAAGCAGAATTCAATTATGCGTCCTTTTGGCTATATGGTTTTTCCTGAAAAAGGTAAAGGCATTAACCCCCAAGGACACCACGACCTCGGTGTTTTTTTGCGATCTCTGCGTTCTTTGCGGTTAAAATGTTGTTTCCTCGCATTTTATTTTTGAAACAGACCCTACTGTGACCGCTTCCAAAACATTGCAAGGTCTGGTCGTCGAGACTTTTCGCCGCCATTACACCGTGGCGCTCGATAGCGGCGAGCGTCTTGACTGCGTTTTGAAAGGACGGAATACCCTGCTTGCTTGCGGCGATGAAGTGGAAATCGAGCGCGTCGCCGGTGGCGGCGCCATCACAGCGATAAAACCTCGGCAGAATCTTTTTTTTCGTTCCGACGCCGTCCGCCAAAAACTGATCGCCGCCAATGTCACCCAAATCCTCGGCGTCGCTGCGCCCGACATTGCGCTCGACGAAATGTTGCTCAACCGTTGGATCGTCGCTGCCGAAGCCGCGCATTGCCGCTTTGCGCTAATCGCCAACAAGCGCGACCTCTCCGGTTTTTCTTCTCTGCGCGAACGTCTCAAACCATATGAAACACTCGGTTATGCGGTCATCGAAACCTGCGCCAAAAACGACGTGAGCGCACTTTGGCCTTGGCTGGAACATCAGCAAAGCGTCTTGATCGGCCAGTCGGGCATGGGCAAATCAACCTTGATCAATGCGCTTTTTCCCGAAGCCCGCAGCGAAACGGCTATGGTGTCAGAGGCGCTCGGCAGCGGCAAACACACAACAACCTCTGCGACACTGTATCCGTTGCCGGCGCCCCGTGCCGGTTGGGTCATCGACATTCCCGGCATGAAAGTTTTTGGGCTTGCGCATCTGACGCCGGACGAATTAACTGCTGCCTTCAAAGACATCGCGCCGTTGGTCGCGCATTGCCGTTTCCGCGATTGCCGACACGATAAGGAACCCGGCTGTGCGGTACAGAAAGCGTTAAACGAAAACTTCTTTCACCCCAAGCGGCTCGAATTGTTGCAGACACTGATTCGGGAATCGTCGCAATAGGATCAACGCAATGCGGGGGCAGGGTCAGGAAGAAACGATTTAACCGCAAAGAACGCAAAGAGCACAAAGAACACCTAAAGTTTTTGTGGTTTTTGTGATTAACATTTTACTTGTCGTTTCCCTCTCTCCCTCCTCTCTCCCACAGGGAGAGAGGGGCGTCATTGCGAGCGTAGCGAAGCAATCCAGATGTAAGCCCCCTTTTTTCGAAAGGGGGTGTCGGCGAAGCCAACGGGGGTTTGTCTCCACAATTTTCCCTCTCCCGCTTTCGGGAGAGAGGAGAAAATCGCTCCGCGGCTCCGCGTGAGATGATTTTCTGGATTGCTTCGCTACGCTCGCAATGACGCCTTTGGTGCTCTATGTGTTCTTTGCGGTGAATATTTTTTCAGATTGAAATCAGGACTTTTCCGCACCGTCAAGCTCTTTGGTTTTTGCTTCTTCTTCCTCCGCGATCATGCGATGATACGCTTCGAGCGCCAGCCGCCGGTTCTGGAACAAACGTACCGGCAACGATTCACCACCACCTCGTTGCATCCCCATCCATTTCACAATCTTCTCGGTACGCCCCGTTAACGCCAGAACAATGCCGCGCGCTGCCAATGTTTTGGCCAAATCGTACAACATCAAAGCGCCCGTCAAATCAATGTTGTTGATCGACCGGCCGTCAACCACCACCCAGCGAACGGGTGTTTTTGAAGTTCTGATCATTTTGGTAAGACGCTGTTTGAAATAATTGGCGTTGAAGAAAATCAACGACGCCTCGAAACGGTAGAACAGCAAACCCGGAATTTCCTTTGCTTCCGGATAATGCTCGATCTCATAAAAATCGCCCTGCGATTCGATCACGCCCAGCCGGTAATCCGAAGGCCGCGCTGTCCGCATCAGAAAACGGGTTAACGCCAGCAATACCGCCAGAAGAATTCCCTCCATCACTCCAACGAACACCACCGCCAGCAATGTTACCAACGCAATCCGAAATTCCGAGCGGCTGGCTTCGCGGAGTTTGGCGTAGGTCTTGAAATCGGTCAGCCCGATGGCGCTGACAATCAAAACAACGCCAAGCGCCGCCGTCGGAAGATGCGCGAGCGGTGACGTCAACACCAACAACGCCAACAGAATCGCCAACGCCGCGAAAATCTGAACCATCCGCGTTTTGCCGCCCGCCGCATCGTTGACGGCGGTTCTCGAATCGGCGCCGCTGATGGCAAATCCCTGTGACACTGCCGACGCGATGTTGGAAGCGCCCAGCGCAACAAGCTCCTTGTTATCGTCAATGTTGTATCCGTTCTTGGCGGCAAAACTGCGCGCGGTCAGCGTGGCGCTGCTGAAGCTGATGAAAGCCAGTGCCGCTGCCGACGGCAATATCGTCCCCCAGGATTCGGGCGGCAGCGCCGGCCAGTGCAAACGCGGTAGCGCCGAAGGAATCGCACCGATCACAGCTACACCTTTGCCCGCCAGATCAAGCGAAAAGCTGGCGACAATCGCCACCACGACTACAATCAATGCCGATGGTCCCTTTCGCCAGCAACGGATCAATATCACATGCAGAAAAATAAGCGCCAGCGAAAGCGCCAATGTCGGCCAATGCAGCCCTTGCACCTGTTCGAAAAATGAAATCAATTGCCTGACGACGTTCTTTCCCGGAGCGCTGATGCCGAAGACTTTACCCAACTGCCCCACAATGATGGCGATCGCCACGCCGTGCAACAATCCCATCAGGATCGAACGCGACAACAAATCGGCCAGAAACCCTAGACGAAAACGCCCCGCCAAAAGACAGAAAAAACCAGTGAACAAGGTCAGTGACACCGCCAACGCGTGGTAATAATCAGGATCGCTTCCTGCCACCATCAGCGGCGTCAGTGTCGCCGTGATCATCGCGCAAGTTGCCGCATCGGGTCCGACGATTAACTGCCGCGATGAGCCGAAAAAAGCGTAAACCATCATCGGTAGAATCGTGCTGTAAAGCCCCACCACCGGACTGAACCCCGCCAATTGCGCATAAGCGATACTGACCGGCAAACACACCGCCGCTACCGACAATCCGGCAATCACGTCGCGCTTGAGCGGCTTCCGGTTGTAGCTCAACAACTCCGGCAAGCCCGGCATCCAACGGGTAAGCCGACTCATGATGGGCGGCGGAATAAACAGTTTTCGCATAGCGCTAGGAAATTTTTACGACGTTATTCGGATGATTTTTCGAATTTTTCCGCTGATCGCTCGAAAAACACTTCAAACCGGAATTTCCAGATATATTATCCCGCCAACGACCCTTGCCGTCTATGGCGGTATCAGGGTGGCAGGAAAACCGTTTTTACCGCAAAGAACACAAAGATCGCAAAGGAAAAGGCGTCATTGCGAGCGTAGCGAAGCCATCCAGAAAGCCATCTCACGCGGAGGCGCGGAGCCGCGAAGAAAAATCACCGTCACTCTGTGCGGAGCGAAGCGTAGTCGCGGAATGACACCGTTTTCTGATACCCGATCCCTGATACCTGTTATCTGACCTTAAATCTGGTATCGTTCTTCTCGTAACAATCGTATTTCCCGGTCGAAACCAAGACATAAAACATGAACTCTGACGCCGCCGTTCACCTGATCCTCGCCTCAACTTCGCCGTACCGGCAAGCGCTGCTGAAACGCTTCAATCTGCCGTTCAGCGTTTGCGCGCCCGAGATCGACGAAACGCCGTTGCCGGGCGAAACGCCGTCACAATTGGTTTTGCGGCTGTCCGAAGCCAAAGCAAGAGCGGTCGCAAACGATTCTCCCCCTAATGCGCTGATTATCGGCGGCGATCAGGTGGCCGATTTCGATGGCGTCGCTATCGGCAAACCCGGCAGTTTCGACAACGCCCGCAAACAGTTGCAAAAGCTGTCCGGAAAAACCGTCATTTTCCGA
>JAISPI010000020.1 GCA_031275075.1 Burkholderiales bacterium
GAAGGCACGGCATGCTGGCATTCCACAACATTTCTTAGCCCAGTTGTTGCGCAGTGAAATGCTGAATCGTGTCCAGCCGTCGTAATGTTTCCTCAGGCGAGGTTAGCGGCGGCGTGACAAACTCCAGCAACGCTTCCGAATAATCGGTTGTAATCTGAGGATGCGTCAAAGCACTGCCCAACGCCTGAGGGTGCGGTCTCTGACTCAACTGCCCCTCGGGGCTGACCCGCAACGCTTCCCGCTCCAGGCCGATGCGTATTCGCCGCAACGCTTCTGTTTCGCCGTGTTTGTTCAAGTACGCCAAACGTTTTTCGAGAAGACGAGGCATTGGTCAGCTCCTTCTTGCCGGTATCCCCCTTATCGTATCAGACGTTTGCAACGCCTCTTGACGCCAAACCCGATAGGCTCAACGCAGAAAGCGTCTCCTGTACGTGCGACCGTTGAATACTCATGAAGTTCTCCATAGGTTTGCCCCCGCCGCATTAGCTCCGTCATAGGATAATACAAGAAGGTTCGCCGCGTAACCCAAAGGTTTATTTTACATGACGCCCTTTCCACAATAGCGATACAATACGCCCTGGATTCCACCCAAGACCATGCTGTGCTGCCATGCCGCCCATCCGCCCAGACGATCTTCGCTCCAACCAAGCACCCGAGCACGGGCAGCGGGCGCTCGACGATATTACCGCGCTGTTACGCCGGCATCTTTTGATCGAGGGGCTGGCGCGCGAACAGATTGAAGAAACGCTGCTCGACGAGAGCCAAAGATCGCTGCTTGAAAGCACTACCGTGCAACGCAGTCTGGCCGAACTGCGTGAGCACCTTGATGTCCTTCATCCGGCCGACATCGCGTTCATCCTCGAAACGCTGCCGCTGAACGAGCGGTTGTATTTGTGGGACTTGGTACGCGCCGATCACGAAGGCGAAATCCTTGTTGAGGTTTCCGATGCCGTGCGCGGATCGCTGATCTCGACGATGGACACCGAGGAACTGGTCGCCGCCACTGAAACATTGCCCACCGATGAAATTGCTGCGCTGGCGCCCGACCTGCCGCAAGAGGTTATCGACGATGTGTTTGAAGGCTTGCCAACCGAGGAGCGCGAACATTTGCGGGCAGCGATGTCTTTCGACGATGACATGATCGGCGCGTTGATGGATTTTGAAGAAGTACAGGTACGACCGGACGTTTCACTTGAAGTGGTTCTCCGTTATCTGCGACGCTTTGATAAATTGCCGACGCAGACCGACCAGGTATTCGTCGTCGACCGCAGCGAGAAGTTGCTGGGGGTATTGCCGATCCAGGTATTGCTGGTCAACGATGAAGAAAAACTGGTTAGCGAAGTGATGCAACCTCCACCGGTCGTTTTGTTGCAACACAAAAATGCCGAAGAAGCTGCCGACGCTTTCGAGCGTTACGATCTGGTGTCGGCACCGGTCGTTGACACCAACGGTAAACTGGTGGGTCGTGTCACCGTTGACGAAATTCTTGATTTCATCAAAGAACGGGCAAGCGAAGAAATGCTGGCGCACGCCGGTTTGCATGAAGAGGAAGATGCGTTCGCGTCGGTGTGGAAATCGTTTCAAAACCGTTGGCAGTGGCTGGCGATCAATCTTGTCACCGCCTTTATCGCTTCGCGCGTTATCGGTGTATTTGAAAACACCATTGCCGGACTCGTCGCACTGGCAGCGTTAATGCCCATCGTTGCCGGTGTCGGCGGCAATACCGGAAACCAAACAATCACGATGATCGTCCGCTCCTTGGCCTTGGGGCAAATCACGACGAAAAACGCCCGCCAACTCTTTCGCAAAGAATTGTTGGTCAGCCTGTTGAACGGCCTCATCTGGGGGAGCATCATGGGTCTGGTCGCGTTTTTGCTTTACAAAGACTGGGCGCTGGGCGGTGTCCTGGTGCTGGCGATGACGCTCAACATGCTGCTCGCCGCTTTCATGGGTGTACTGATTCCGATGATCCGAGTAAAACTTGGCCGTGATCCAGCACTGGGCTCATCAGTATTGATCACTGCCTGCACTGACTCCGGCGGCTTCTTTATTTTCCTTGGGCTGGCAACACTGTTTTTGACTTGAGGCGGGTATCCCCCGCTCCCTTTACCAAGGGAGGTTCTTCATGCGCTCATTTTTCCGCCATTACGGAATGTCCATTGCCATCGGCGCGCTGTTGGCCTGCGTGCTGGTTCTCCTTGCTACCGGGCCACGCCTGTACCACCGTGCGGCTACGTTTTTCGTAACAACGTCTGCGCAACCTCCAGTAGTCACAACATCAAATACCGCTTCTGAGTTGATCGGCAGCCTGGATACTCCCGTACAGGAATCACTGACCGGACGCACGCTCAAATTCACCGGTTGGGCATTCGATCCGACCGGCATTCAGACTGTTGAAATTCGTTTTCCGGACGCGACGTATAAGGCCACTCTGGATATTTCCCGTCCCGATGTTCGCGATGCTTTACCTCAACATGCCGGAATCGAGCAATCGGGGTTTGAAGCGCGAATCACTTTGCCTGACTCGCTTTCGCCGCTCGACCGCCAACCGATTGACGTTATCGCAATCAATCGCAACGGCAAAAGCAAGTCGCTTGGTAAACGCAGTTGGTTACCCGCTTTCCCGGACAATTCTTCCGTTTCTGGAAAACGGATTTTTTATCTCTTGATGATGACCTCGGGGCTGTCTTTCGGTGGCGGTGCCGGAATCGACACGGTTTACCGTGATTACCAATCGCCGACGATAAAGACCGGCGTGTCGGTGCCGATTCTTTATATGCGCACGACGAAAGGAGCACGAAAGGACTGGGTTTTCGATCCGGCGTTCGATTTGACTCACCGTTGTGACAACCGCCTCGTTGCTGAAGACAATCTCGATAGCGTCATCGCTTACGCTATCGAAAAAAATACGCCAGTACAGTTCATACTGAACGGCGGCATCTGGGGCAACGCCAGTTGTACTATTTCAGAATGGGACCTTAGCGACCACCTCGAAGAAGATCCGGCGTTATGTCAATGGGCGCAAGACAATACTGTTTATCCGAGTGATCACCTGAGTCACTTGCCCGGTTCGACCGCTTCGCCGCGGCTGGCGCGTTCGTTGACCTACCACGTTTACACCCAAAAGGTACGGGATTACAAGAAACGTAACCTGCAAGCGGCTGCGCGTCACATTGCCGTCTTTGCG
>JAISPI010000062.1 GCA_031275075.1 Burkholderiales bacterium
TTTCATCGCTCGTGTCAACAGCGACCTGATCGGAAAATACGTCAACATCGCCAGTCGCACCGCAACATTTCTCAAAAAGTATTTCGACAATCGGCTTGGCCAACACTTTGCTGCGTTGCTGATTGCAAAAGAAACGCTGCAACAGGCAGAAACCATCACGGCGCTCTACGACAAACGCCAATTCTCCGCTGCCGTACGGCAAATCATGGAGCTTGCCGACAAAATGAACGCTTACTGGGATCAGCAAGCGCCGTGGACGCTCGCCAAACGTTTCGACACATTAAGCGATGCCGAGCGCGCCGCGTTGCACGACACCTGCTCAGTCGCGCTTGAAGTTTTCCGGCTGCTGACGTTGTATCTGAAACCGATTCTTCCGAAACTCGCGGGCGACGCCGAACATTTCCTGAACATCGCTCCGATGAACTGGCGTGAAGCGGCAACAACGCTGCCGCCCGCGCACGCCATCAACGATTACACCCATTTAATGACCCGCATCGACCCGAAACAACACATCGACCGCTTGCTGGAAACGCAGGCGCAAAAAAGTCTCGCTTCGGCGCCTGTCGCAAGCGTTGCCGTAGCGCCGCCGACACTCCCTGCTATTTCCATTGATGATTTCACCAAAGTCGATCTGCGCATTGCCAAAATCGTCCACGCCGAAACCGTCGAGGGCGCTGACAAACTGCTGAAATTGACGCTCGACATCGGTGAAGACAAACCGCGCACCGTATTTGCCGGCATTAGAAGCGCCTACACACCGGAACAATTGATCGGTCGTTTCACACCGATGGTTGCCAATCTGGCGCCGCGCAAAATGAAATTCGGCATCTCCGAAGGGATGGTGCTCGCCGCCTCCGGCGACGACACTTCCGGCATTTACCTGCTGCAACCGGACAGCGGCGCACAGCCGGGGATGAAGATCAAATAACCTTTCCGGAACCCGCCTCGGACGCGTTGTTTTACTTGCGCCGGGTGCTTCTGCCAACCATGTTTACCCGACTTTTCCGTCCGGCGCTTCTAAAATCCCTTGACGGCTACAACCGTGCTACGTTTCAAGCGGATCTGTCGGCCGGTATCACCGTCGGCATCGTCGCACTACCGCTGGCGATGGCCTTTGCAATTGCATCGGGCGTCACACCGCAAGCGGGTATTTTCACCGCCATCATTGCCGGTTTTCTGATCTCGATGTTCGGCGGTTCGCGCGTGCAAATCGGCGGCCCGACCGGCGCCTACATCGTGATTGTCTACGGCATCATCAGCCAATACGGGCTGGCCAACCTGTTGCTGTGCACCATGGCTGCCGGTATCTTGCTGTTCGTGATGGGCGCGATGCGTCTAGGCGCACTCATCCGATTCATCCCGGTCTGCATTGTGATCGGTTTCACCAACGGTATTGCTGCGCTGATTCTGCTCTCGCAAGTCAAAGACTTTCTGGGCTTGACCATCACCTTGCCCGATGAATTCTTCACCAAACTGCGCGTCATCGTCCAAAGTCTCGATCAAACCAACTGGCAAGCCGTGGTGTTAAGCACTGCCTGCGTACTGGCGATCTGGTTCTGGCCAAAACGGATTTTGACTTCCGGCGATGCACTCAAGTCTCAGGAAAACAAACAGCCGGGCGAAAAAGTCGATAGCTCCGGCATGCTCGAAACAACCCGTATTGTCTTCGACAAAACCGTGGCGCACACCTCCCGCGGTTGGCGGCTTCTGATGCGCATTCCGGCGCCGATCGGTGTACTGGTCTTCGCGTCGCTGATCGTCACGCTGCTAACTCCATTGGGACTGTCCATCGAAACGATCGGCAGTCGTTTCCCCGGCGGTATTCCGCAAGGCTTTCCTGAATTTCAATGGCCGGAAATATCGCTCGAAACCTTGCGAAAACTTGCCGCGCCCACAGTCACCATCGCTCTGCTCGGCGCTATCGAGTCATTGCTGTCGGCCCGCGTTGCCGACGCCCAGATCGACGACCGCCACGACCCCAATCAGGAACTGATGGGGCAAGGTATCGCCAACATCGTCGCGCCGTTTTTTGGCGGTATCCCGGCAACAGGCGCCATCGCCCGCACCGCCACCAACATTCGCGCCGGTGGTAAAACGCCGATTGCAGGAATGATTCACGCGCTGACGCTCCTCATCATCGTGCTGGTCGCCGCGCCGCTGGCCGACTACATACCGCTGGCGGCTCTGTGCGCCATACTCATCGTCGTCGCCATCAACATGGGTGACTGGCACGCGTTCCGCAAGATGCGGCGTTTCTCAATGCAATACCGCGTGATTCTGCTGACGACCTTCTTCGTTACCGTCGTCTTCGATTTAACGTTGGCGGTCGAAATCGGTCTGACGCTTTCCGCGCTCTTCTACATTTTTCGCGTCTCCAACCTGACCCGTATCGAGCGCCTGTCACTCGACAACATGCCTCCCGGCGCCTCTGCCTACAAACTGCGTGGGGCGCTGTTCTTCGGCGCCGTCGGAAAAATCGAACCGCTGATGGATCCTCATGTCAATACGTCAGCGTTCGTCGTGCTCGATATCCAGCAAGTCTTTGATATCGACGCCACAGGGATGGACTGCCTGCTGTCGCTGAACAAAACGCTCAGAAAAAATGGCGGCCTTCTTGTGTTGTGCGCTCCGGGAGAAACCGTCCTCAGCGACATGGAACACACCGGCTTCACCGAAGAACTGGGCAGGGAAAATCTGGTGCCCGATCTGGACGCCGCGTTGAAAAGAATCCGGGATATCGTTTGGGCAAACGCGGCAACCGCAACGTCAGGGAATTAACCACAAAAAACGCAAACCCTCGCCCGCGAGTGTATAGGTCGTGGTGAGCGCAACGAACCGCGACATTTTTTCCTCACGCGGAGGTGCGGAGGCACGAAGAAAAACCACCGTCATTCTGCGCGAAAAGCCTCCTTTTCAAAGGAGGTGGCCGCCGAAGGCGGACGGAGGTTTGCTTCCCGCGATGCTCGTATTGTAGGGTGGGCAAAGCGAAGCGTGCCCACCGGAATTTGATTCTTGTTTTGATAAGGTGGGCACGGCTTAACAGCCTTTGCCCACCCTACACGCTGGTTTGCTTCCCGCCACGCTGCGCTCGTGGTCGCAATGACGCCTTTTTCTTTGCGTTCTGTGCGTTCTTTGCTGTTGCTATTTTTATCTTGCTTCTTTCTGATCAATACCGCCGCCCAATGATTTGTACAACGCCACTTGGTTCATCTGCTTGGCTAACTGGACGCTGACCAATCCGAGATTGGCGGAATACATCGCACGTTGCGCATCGAGTACACTCAGATAGCTGTCCACTCCTTTTTCGTAACGCGCCGTCGCCAAGCTGAATGTCGCGGATGTCGCCTCTACCAACGCCTTTTGTGCCGCCAGTTGTTCGTCAATCGTTCCGCGCTGCGCCAGCGCGTCCGATACTTCACGGAAAGCACTTTGAATCGCTTTTTCGTACTGGGCAAGCGCAATCGCGCGATCGGTTTCGGAAACTTCGAGATTGGCGAGCCTGCGTCCGGTATCGAAAATCGGCAACGAGATTTGTGGGATGAACGACCACACACCCGAACCCGCCTTGAACAATCCCGACAATGACGCGCTGGCCGTACCAATCGAAGTCGTCAATGAAATAGACGGAAAAAACGCCGCCCGCGCTGCGCCGATGTTGGCATTGGCCGCTTTTAAACGATGTTCGGCAGCCAGCACATCGGGCCGCTGTTGCAATACCGCCGACGGCACTTCACCCGCCGTCAAATAGATTGCCGTGCCGAGGTCTTCCATCTTGGATGCCGTCAACCATTCCGGCAATGCCGGCGTTCCGAGCAGCAATGACAGCGCGTTCTCGTCCCGCGCTACCCATGCTGTGTAATTTGCCGCATCGACACGGGCAATTTCAACGCTGGTTTGCGCTTGCCGCAGATTCAACTCGGAAGCGACGCCCAGGTCATAGCGCTTTTTGATCAAGTCATACGATTGCTGCTGGCTTTTCAACGTTTCCTGCGCCACTTGCAACCTCTGACGGTCGGCCAGCCACACCAGATAGGTATTGGCCACTTCCGATACCAAACTGATCTGGGCGCTGCGCCACGCTTCTTCGGTCGAGAAGTACAGTTCCAGCGCCTGTTGGTTCAAGCTACGAACGCGGCCAAAAAAATCGAGTTCATAATTGCTGAGGCCGACGCTAACTCCATACTGACGCGCGATCATCGGCTGTCCAGTCGCGTTCAAATCGCCCGGCACCCGCTGCGCGGTTTCGCTGGCGCCGATGGCAATGGTCGGCAACACATCGGCGCGGCGAATGCGGTACATGGCCTGCGCGCTCTGAATGTTAAGCGCCGACACCCGCAAATCGCGGTTGTTTTCCAATGCGGTCTCAATCAACCGTTGCAAATGCGGATCGGAAAAAAACTCCCGCCAGCCAACGTCAACTGCTTGACGGCCGGTCGCGCTCACGTCTTGAGCGCGGTACGCCGATCCGGTTGGCCATTGTGTCGCAACCGGCGCTTGCGGCTGCTCGTATTTCGGAATCAGCGTACAACCGCCCAGTAACAATACGGCAATGGCCAGCGATAGCGTTTTCGGTTTCATCGTATGGTTCATTTTAGAACCCTCCCGTTGTCGAAGGCGATGGCGTTTGTTTGTTTTTATCGTACTTGTACTTGAAGATGCTGCGCACCACGACGAAGAATACCGGTATCAGGAAAATACCGAGCACCGTCGTCGAGAGCAAGCCGCCGACTACGCCGGTACCGATCACGTTCTGTCCGCCCGAGCCTGCGCCAGTATTAAGCGTCAACGGGAACACGCCGATACCAAACGCCATCGAAGTCATCAAAACCGGCCGCAAGCGCAAATGCACCGCTTCCAGTGTCGCGTCGATCAACGCTTTCCCGCGTTCCTGCGCGCTCTTGGCAAACTCGACGATCAGGATCGCGTTTTTCGCCGATAGCCCCATGATGGTCAACAAACCCACATGAAAAAAGATGTCGTTTGTAAAGCCGCGCGTCCCCATCGCAAGCAACATCCCGATGATCCCAAGCGGGATCACCAACACCACCGAAAATGGAATCGCCCAACTCTCATACAGCGCCGCAAGACAGAGGAACACCACCACAGCCGATAACACAAAGAGAAGCATCGCTTTATCTCCAGCCGCTTTTTCCTCAAACGATACGCCGGACCATTCGAGACCGAAACCCGGCGGTAACTTGCCGACCATCGCTTCCATTTCATTCATGGCGGTTCCCGAGCTTACGCCTTGCACCGCCTGGCCTGAAATCTGGATAGCAGGCAGGCCGTTAAACCGCTCAAGACGTGGAGAACCAAATTCCCAGCGCGTCGACGTAAACGCGGAGAAAGGCACCATCTGTCCCTTGTTGTTGCGGACGTACCAATCTTTGATGTTCTCCGGCAACATCCGGTGTTCCGCTTCCGACTGCACGTAAACGCGTTTGACGCGGCCTTTATCGAGAAAATCGTTGATATAGTACCCTCCCCACGCTACCGACAAGGTATTGTTGATCGCGCTCTGCGACAATCCGAACGCCTGCGCTTTAGGATGATCAATGTCGATCTTGAATTGTGGTGAATCCTCCTGCCCGCCGGGACGCACCTGGGTCAGTTGCTTGTTTTGCATCGCCATCCCCAGCAACTGGTTGCGAGCCGCCATCAACGGCTCATGCCCAAGGCCACCACGATCCTGCAGGTACATTGCAAACCCCGTCGCCAACCCGAGTCCCGGAACCGATGGCGGCTGAATGGGAATAATAAATGCATTGGGAATGCGGTTGAGCGCTGGTATCGCCCGTTCGATAACCGCTTTCGAGGAAAGTCTGGGGTTTTCTTTTGAAAACGTAAACCATCTTTTCAGCTTGGTGAAGAAAGGATCTGAGCGCTCGTCCCAGTGTTTCAATCGGACGAAAACCGAGGCCATGTTCTGGCCGTTGCCGCTTGCAAGGTTCATGCCGGCAATCGCCATCGTCGCATCCACGGTTTCCTTTTCGTTTTCCAGGAAATGTTTTTCAACCTGCTCGAGGACTTCGATCGTCCGCTGCTGAGTCGCTCCCGCCGGCAATTGCACCAAAACCATAACGATTCCCTGATCCTCTTCGGGAAGAAACGATTTCGGCAAATTCACAAACATCATCACCACAAGGGCAACAATGAGCAAATAAAACAGCATTGCCGCCAACGGCGCTTTCAGAATCACCGCAACGGTTCTCTCGTAGCGTATGGTGTTGGTTTTGAACATCCGATTGAACCAGCCGAAAAAACCTCTTTTTTCGTGCTTGTCACCCGCGTGAATCGGCTTCATGATGGTCGCGCACAATGCGGGTGTCAGAACAATCGCCACAAGCAGCGAAAGCACCAGCGCCGACACCAGGGTGATCGAAAACTGTCGATAAATCACCCCTGTCGTCCCGCCGAAAAACGCCATCGGAACCAACACCGCGCACAACACCATCACGATACCGACCAACGCACCCGTAATCTGCGTCATTGATTTTCGGGCAGCGTCACGCGGCGACAGTTTTTCTTCGGTCATCAGGCGCTCGGCGTTTTCAACAACGACTATCGCATCGTCCACCAGCAAACCGATGGCCAGCACGAACGCGAACATCGTCAACATATTGATCGAATAGCCGAGAATCGCCAGAATTCCAAGGGTTCCAAGCAATACCACCGGCACCGCCAGCATCGGGATCAAGGTTGCACGGAAGCTCTGCAAGAAGAGAAGCATCACCAGAAACACCAGGAAGATAGCTTCCATCAGTGTTTTCAACACTTCCCAAATCGATGCTTTAACAAACGGGGTCGTATCGTGAGGAAAGACAGCCGTCATTCCCGGTGGAAAGTATTGCTGAAGCTCAGCGATTTTGGATTTGACGCGCTCTGCGGTTGCCAACGCATTGGCGCCGGAAGCCAGATTGATCGCCAGCCCTGCCGCCGGCATTCCTTTATAGCGCGAGGAAAAGTTGTAGCCCTGGCTGCCAATCTCGATCCGCGACACATCCTTGAGCAGTACCTGCGAGCCGTCCTGTTCAACTCTTAGCAAAATGTTCTCGAACTGATCGACCGTTTGCAGTCGGCTTTGTGCTGTGATGGTCACGTTGAGCTGTTGTCCCGGCACCGCCGGTTGACCGCCCAACTGCCCCACTGACACTTGAATATTTTGCTCCCGTACCGCAGTAATAATATCGGACGGTACCACTTTGAATTTATACAGTTTGGCCGGATCCAGCCAGATTCGCATCGCGTAAGGTGCGCCGAACAGTTGCACTTCGCCGACACCATCAATCCGGCTGATCTGATCGACGATATTGGTTGACACATAGTCGATCAAATCAGACTGGTTCATACTGCCATCGGCAGAGTAGTAGCCCGACATCAGCAGAATGGACGACGAGGCTTTCATGACCCTCACCCCCATTCGCTGCACCTCTTCAGGCAAGAGTGGCATCGCCGATTGCAGCTTGTTTTGTACCTGTACCTGAGCCATGTCGGGATTGGTGCCGATACCGAACGTCAGAGTCACTGCCGCGCTACCGTTCGAATCGCTGGTCGACGTCATATACAACAGATTATCAAGCCCCGTCATCTGTTGCTCAATCACCTGGGTGACCGAATCTTCAACCGTTTTTGCTGACGCGCCCTGAAAATTGACCCTCATCACAATCTGCGGTGGCGAAATTTCGGGGTACTGCGACACCGGCAGTACAAAAATTGACAGTCCGCCTGCCAGCGAAATAATGATCGCGATCACCCATGCAAAGATTGGGCGATCAATAAAAAAATGAGAAATGGACATGCTGCGAACTCCTCGTTATTGTTTTGCAGCACCGGCAGGCGTGGCTTGAGGTTGTTCCACGGCTTTGCCTCCCTGGTTCGACCGGCTCGGCGGAACAGGCTTTACTGTGGCGTCCGGCGGAAGCCTTGCTATCAAATGTGATCCTTCAACGACGATTTTTTCACCAACGCTGAGACCCGACGTCACCAACCAGTCGTTACCGATCTCTTTATCAACAACGATAATGCGCCGTTCGATTTTATTGTCGGGCGTCACCAAAATCACCAACGGCCGCCCCTTCTGATCGCGTGACACACCGGCCTGCGGCACCGTGATCGCCTGTTCGTTGACGCCTTCCTCCAACACAGCCCGCACATACATTCCCGGCAGCAAATCATGCTTGGGGTTCGGGAACACCGCCCGCAATGTAATCATCCCTGTGGCCTGATCCACCGTCACATCGGAAAATTCGAGCTTGCCTTCCTGAGGATACATCCGGCCATCTTCGAGCTTCAGTTTGACCTTGGCTTGCTTTTTGTTGTCGGTCTTCAGTACACCATCTTCGATTTCCCTCTTCAGACGCAACCACTCAACGCTCGATTGCGTCACATCAACATAGATCGGATCGAGTTGCTGGATTCTGGCCAGCGCCGATGGTTGGTTTGCTGTCACCAGCGCCCCCGGCGTAACATCCGATTTACCGATACGGCCAGAGATCGGCGCCGTCACCTTGGTGTAATTGAGATTGATGCGCGCGTTTTCGACTGCCGCTTTAGCGCCTTCGACATCCGCCGTCGCTTGTTTGTACGCCGCATCGGTATCGTCGTACTCTTGTTTGCTCACCGCATTGATTTTGACCAGATCAGCGTAACGCTCGGCACGTGATTTGGCCGAAACCAGATTGGCCTCTGCCTTCGCCAGCACGGCCACAGCGCTGTTGTGTGCCGCCTGATACGTCGCCGGATCGATCTGATACAACACATCGCTGCGTTTGACATCACCGCCTTCTTTGAACAACCGTTGCAGAACGATGCCGCCGACTTGCGGTCGCACTTCCGCGACCAGATAAGGATTGGTTCGTCCCGGCAGCTCGGCAGTCATGGTCACTTTCCGCGCAGCCACCTCCACCACACCGAGTTCAACGGCGCCCCCTCCTGCCTGCTGTTGTGGCGCTTCCTGTTTACCGCAACCCGTCAACGACAGCATCGCCAACACGAGCGCGCCGAGCTTTATTGTCTTGTACTGCATGTTTGAAATCCTCACAGATAAGTATCGCCATGAATTTTTGAATCGGCGGCTCCGCTCCCGCTAACAGGAAAGCGTCTCCTCGCTCCGAACCAGCAAGCGGGCGACTTCTTCATTGACTGCCGCCCGAATGGTATTTTTCGCCGTCTCATCAAGCGTTTTCCATCCCAGATACCGCTCCACAGCCGCATGCTCCCGCTCAAAAGAAAGCATTTTCCCGAACAGCAATACCGCTTGCAACCTGACCGTCAGCGATTGCGCCGGACTCTGCTGGATACATCCGATCAGCTCCGCCAGAATGCAAAGAAAACGGCTGATGCTGGCATTGTAAATCCGGTCAAACGCTTCCGTCGGATTTGCCTGCTCACGGATAACAAACCACGTCCATTCATATCCGGGTTCTTTATTAGACAGCAATTCGTCCAGCCATTCTCTCCACAATCGCTGTAACAACACAACCGCCTCGGCCGGAGGCAACGTGCCGTTCCTGATGCGTTCGCGCTCATTCGCCAACAACGCCTCCACCCCATCCACCTTCTGCCCGATTTCCTGAGCGATATGATCGGCCACCGCCAGATAAAGATTTTCCTTGCCGCCGAAATGGTAGGCAATCGAAGAAATATTGGTTCCGGCCAGCGCCGCAATGCGCCGCGTGCTTGCGCCCTCGAACCCCTGCGATCCAAACACTGAGACCGCCGCCTGAATCAAACGTTGACGCGTGTCGTCAAACGCCTTTTCGGAAAGCGGCGTGTCGTCGAGATTGTTTTGTTGTACGAGATTTTGAGACATCCATATAGGATAAACAGAGTCCACAGCCGAGTCAATCAATCGATTGATTTATGGGTAACCGCCCGTAAGTTCAAGAAACACCGCCTTCTTCGGAAGCCGAAGACTAATCACAATTGATCTGCTTTTTCAGTCTCGCGAGGCTCGAACGCTTCGGCATTTTCTTTCTCGAACATCGACGCTACCCATTCACCAAGGCTGATACCAAGGATTTCACGCGCGGCGCTTGCGCCTCCATCACGCCAATCGGCTGCCAATACAAATGGCCGGAATTGATCCCAATCCCGCGCGAGTTGCTCGACGAGGATGCGGGCAAGATCGTAAGAAAGCTCGCTGGCGTCACCGGGGCGATAGAATGATTTTCCCGACCAGAATTCCTGAATTTCAGCGTCCCCCCAAAACCGCATATGTTTTTCCTGCATTTGCTGCGGCGTACTCAAAGGAACTCCCTGCCTCGCCAGCCTCCGTTCGACATTAACGGCCAAGCCCTCATTGATCCAGAGCGGCAACAAGTACAAGTGAGAAAGGCAAGCATGCGTCATTTCATGAACGATGATCGGTTCAATCACCGATAAATCATCCTTCACCATGACAAAGTGGCTACATCCCGTATTGATGTGCATTCCAGAACTGTGGGCAAACTCCCCGCTTTCCGGGTGGTAATGGAATACATATCGGTAGTAGGCGTCCTGGTCGTCGAATTTGATCAGAACGTCTTTTCCATCCACTGGAATCTCCGCGAGTCCATTGAGGATACCGGAAATGCGTTTAAGCGTCCGCTCCATATAATCGAGTGTGGCTTTAACGATCCCGGGTTCCGCAGACGAAAGAACGATTGCATACTCAGACTCCGATAAGCGGTAATTAGCTCCAAGAGCTTCGGCAAAATGTAAAAGCCAAGCGCGTTCACAAGCATTATATGCTGCGCTTTTTTTCGATTCGTCCGTGATTGTATCCAACCACGAGTAAACAGCAGACCAATCCGGAATCGGAAAACCGTTGTGCCAGCTCAAGTGTTCGGTCAACACCAAAGGCGGCATTCCTTCCACAGCAATTTCGGTCGGTGCCTGCTGAATATCATGGGTTTGATACTCGGGTTGAGGTTTGCTTTTGCTTAAAGTTCTCCGCAAAAACTTAAACATGGTTTTCTTCCAACATGCACATAGGGTTTGAAACCTTTATGAGGTCATTTTGGCAGCAGCCCGTAGTGTTCGCGCTAAACCTGTTTCAACCACTTCGTAATCGGCAACCACTGTTCCCAATCCTGCTTTCCCCGCGATGGCGGCAGATCGAACAGCGTCAAACCATCGCGCGCGCAATGCACATACACCTGCGTTTCA
>JAISPI010000088.1 GCA_031275075.1 Burkholderiales bacterium
GGACCTTGCGGTGTTTTCTCCTCCGGAACATGCAGCGTGAACTTGGGCTGAAACATCCGGCCAAAAGTCAACCGCAGCCCTTTGAACAATTCCCACAGCAGCCAAGTCTTGAAAAAATGTCGCAGCCGGTTCATGCCCCGCCTCCGAACAGCGTTGGCCAACGAATCGCCAGTGCGACGATGACGATCCACACCAGCGTCAACGGAATGAACACCTTCCAGCCAAGCCGCATGATTTGGTCGTAGCGGTAACGCGGAAAACTTGCCCGCACCCACAGGAAAACAAACAGCAATCCCGCCACCTTGAGCGCCAGCCACAGCAACCCGTCACCGAGCGGCGCCGCACCAAGGACCATCAACTGGTTTAACACCGGAAACGGCGTCAGCCAACCGCCAAGGAACAATGTCGCCGTTAGCGTCGCCACCAGAATCATGTTCATGTATTCGGCGAGGAAAAAGAGCGCAAACATAATTCCCGAATACTCGACATGAAAACCGGCGACCAGTTCAGACTCGCCTTCTGCCATATCGAACGGATGGCGGTTGGTTTCGGCGATGCCCGAAATAAAGTAAACGGCAAACAGCGGAAAGAGCGGCCACACATGCCATTGCAAAAAGCTGCCCGTCTGTTGGCGAACGATATCACCGAGATTCAGCGAATTCGCCAGCAAAACTACGCCGACCAGCGCAAATCCCATCGCCAGTTCGTAGGAAATCAGTTGCGCAGTCGAACGCATCGCCCCAAGAAACGCGAAGCGTGAATTGGATGCCCAGCCTGCCAGAATGATGCCGTAAACACCGACCGAACTCATCATCATGATGTACAACAAACCGGCGTTGAGATCGGCCAACCACAACGTTTCAGAGAATGGGATTGTTCCCCACGCCGCCACTGCCGGCACCAAGGCCAAAAGTGGCGCAAAGCGAAACAACATGCGGTTGGCGCGTGCAGGCACCACCGCCTCTTTCACCAGCATTTTCAGCACATCGGCAAATGGCTGCAAGAGACCGTAGGGACCAACCCGTATGGGACCATAGCGCGACTGCATTGCGCCAATCACGCGCCGTTCGGCCAATGTCAGGAACGCCACACACAAAATCAATGGCAGCGTGATCGCAATGATTTTGATCATCGTCCAGACCAACAGTCCGAACGTACCCCAACCGCTAAAGAAATCCGCCAGCCAGTGAATCATGGAGCGGCCTCCAAATGAAATGCCCCATGCACATCGAAACCGGCAGTCAACGGATGCGCCATGTCAAAACGCACCGTGTCCGTCGGCAGTGTTTCATCGCACACCCAAGGCAGCACACTCGCCATCGTATCTGTATCCGTATCTTTGCCCTGCCATACACGTACTTTGCCGCCTTTTGTAAGACCCAACCGCGCCACCAGCGCCGTGCTCATCGCCACTCGCGGCGGCGCGGCAAGCGCCGTGCGTTGCAACGAAGATGCCCGCCGTACCAGCGGATCGGCGTGATACATCGGTACGCCCGCAACCCGTTCCACATCCGTTGCCGCTTTCGGAAACGCTTGCAACACAATCTCGGTGCGGTTCGACAACTGTGCCGTCAAGCTGTCCGCCGACGGCACACATGATGCGCGCACCGCCTCCGGCGTTGTCTCGGCAAACGGCTGATCGAGCAGTCCGGCCAGCGCGGTAATAACTTGCCAGCCTGGACGTGTTTCGCCGAGCGGCGGCGCCACGCCATGAAACGACTGAATACGTCCTTCCATATTGATAAACGTTCCAGAGGTTTCGGTGAATGGCGCAATCGGTAATACAACATCGGGTAGCACGCCCTGCTCCGCTGGCAGGAAAGGTGAAAGCGACAGTACGAAATCGGCTTGCCGCATCGCCGCCAATGCTGTGTTGCCTTGCGCCACATCGAACGGTATTTCCGTATGCAACAACACATACGCCCGTCGTGGTTTTTCCAGCATCGCTCGCGTGTTCAATCCGTTTTCTTTCGGTTGTGCTCCTATCAACGCCAGTCCGACACTGTTGGCTGCTTCCGGCAATACCCCAAGCGTAACTTGCGTGAGATCGGCCAGTTGCTGCGCCAGCGCGTGCAAGAGTGCTGCATGCTCGCTTTGTTGCGCGAAACTGCCGAGAAAAACCGCCGCCCTCTCCGGTGTCTTTAACAAGGAGCGAACGATCGCCACGTCTTTTTCCGATGGCGTTATCCCGTGAAGTGTTGTCGGCAGCGTTGGGGTTGCTTTCGTCTCACGATGCGCCGCGACAACCAATGCTGCCAAAGCTGCAACCAATTGCGATGGCGGCACTACTTTTTCGTGTGCCAGTGGCAAATACCAGTCGGCACGTTCCGAGTGAAGATTGGAAATAACCGCGCCATGCCGTGCCGCTTGCCGTACCCGTGCCGTCAGCAATGGCTGATCCTGGCGAAGGAAGCTGCCGATAAACAACGCCGCTTTCAGTTGCGACACGGCAACGATCGGCATTCCGAGCCAATACGCCTGTGGGGCATGCGAAAAATCGTGTTGGCGCAAGCGGCTGTCGATGTTCTCACAACCGAGAACCCGCGCCAACCGCGACATCAACGCCGCTTCTTCGAGGGTTGCCTGTGGCGAAATCAATACGCCCAACGCTTCGCCACCATCACGCTCGACGATATGTTTAAGACGAGCCGCCGCCAGCGGTAATGCCTCCTGCCAGTCGGCTTCAATCAGTACGCCGTTTTTCTTGACCCGTGGCCGCGTCAGACGCGTTTCACTGTTCAGCGCCTCATAGGAAAAACGGTCTCTGTCTGACAACCAGCATTCATTGATCGCGTCGTTTTCAAACGGCAACACCCGGACGACCTTGTCGCGTTTGAGTTGCACGATCAGGTTGCTGCCCAGCGCGTCATGCGGCGACACCGATGTGCGCTGCGACAATTCCCAGGGCCGCGCCTGATAGCGGAATGGTTTTGATGTCAGCGCGCCGACCGGACACAGGTCGATCATGTTGCCGGACAATTCCGAATCCACCGTCTCGCCGACGAAAGGCACAATCTCCGCACGATCTCCGCGTTGCACCATTCCCAGTTCCATTTGCCCGGCGATTTCGTCGCCGAAACGCACGCAGCGCGTGCACTGAATACAGCGGCTCATCTCGACGGCAGACACCAGCGGTCCCAAGTTTTTCCCCGGCACCGCCCGTTTGATTTCGTGGAACTGCGAACGCCCCTTGCCGTAGCCGACCGCCATGTCCTGCAACTGGCATTCGCCGCCCTGATCGCAAATCGGACAATCGAGCGGATGGTTGATCAGCAGAAATTCCATCACGCTTTGTTGCGCCGCCAGCGCGACCTCGCTGCGCGTCCATACTTTCAT
>JAISPI010000133.1 GCA_031275075.1 Burkholderiales bacterium
TCGAGCAGGTTGAAGGTGTGCGCGGCTTTGAGGATTTGTTCGTAGGCAGGCAGCGCGAGTTGCTGCGCCATCAGATGCTGGGCCTGCTTCTCGTAGGCTGAAAACGCGCCGAGCAGAAATTCGACATCGCTATGCTCGAAGTTGTAGGTGCTCTGCTCCACCTCGTTCTGGTGAAAAACATCGCCGTATTTGAGACCGGGCGCATAGACCAGATCGAAAACATTTTCGACGCCCTGCAAATACATCGCCAGCCGTTCGAGGCCGTAGGTGATCTCGCCGGTGATCGGCTTGCAGTCAATGCCGCCGACCTGCTGGAAGTAAGTGAATTGCGTGACTTCCATGCCGTTCAGCCACACTTCCCAACCCAGACCCCAAGCGCCAAGCGTGGGGTTTTCCCAATCGTCCTCGACGAAACGCACATCGTTCTTTTTGAGATCGAAGCCAAGCGCAGCGAGCGAGCCGAGATACAGTTCGAGAATATTTTCCGGCGCGGGCTTGAGCACCACTTGATATTGATAGTAGTGCTGCATCCGGTTGGGATTCTCGCCATAGCGCCCATCTTTGGGGCGGCGCGAAGGCTGAACATAAGCGGCCTTCCACGGCTCCGGGCCGAGGGCGCGCAAAAACGTAGCGGTATGACTGGTGCCCGCGCCCACTTCCATATCATAGGGTTGCAACAGCGCACAGCCTTGCTGGTTCCAGAAATCCTGCAAACGCAAAATCAGTTGTTGAAAAGTTGGTCGTTGAAAATTCAGCATAATCGTCCCGTTGAGTTCGCCCACAACCTCTTCCGCCCCACGCCTCGCGCGAAACCGAAACCAGGCAGGGAAAAACGGGAAAGAGTTGGAGCGGGTGAAGGGAATCGAACCCTCGTATGCAGCTTGGGAAGCTGCCGTTCTACCATTGAACTACACCCGCATACCACGAAAACACCAATTGCTATTGTATGCGGTAAGCGCCATTCCCGGCAATGCATGCATCAGCGTGTCAGATTCTGATTTATTTCTGCGTCAGCACCTGCGCCAGCATCTCTTTCTCGATGTCCTGCCGCACCACGGCTTGCCCCAAACGCTCCAACAGCACAAAACGCATTTTGCCATTAGCCACTTTTTTATCCCGCGCCATCAGGGTCGTCCATGTTTCCAGTGAAAGGGCAGGACAGGTCAACGGCAACCCAAAAGCCGCCAACAACCGTTCCAGTCGTTGTTGCTCGTTTTTTTCAAAACCGCAAACCTTCATTGATAACCGGCCTGCCAGCACCATTCCTACTGCCACCGCTTCGCCATGCAACCATTGCCCATACCCCAGAGCCGTCTCGATGGCATGGCCAAAGGTGTGTCCCAGGTTAAGTAACGCCCGCTCTCCCATCTCGCGTTCATCGGCCGCGACAATCATCGCTTTGTTCCGGCAGCTTTCATAAATCACATGGTTAAGCGCCTGCGGCTCGCGCGCCAGCAACGCTTCTGTATTTTCTTCCAGCCAAGCAAAAAAGGCGCGGTCACGAATCGCTCCGTACTTGACGACTTCAGCCAAACCGGAAAGGTATTCGCGTGACGGCAATGTCGATAAGGTTTTCGTATCGATCCACACCTGCTGTGGTTGATAAAACGCGCCAATCATGTTTTTACCAAGCGGATGGTTAACCGCCGTTTTGCCGCCGACCGACGAATCCACCTGCGCCAGCAACGTTGTTGGCACTTGAATCAACGGCATTCCACGCTGATACAACGCAGCCGCCAACCCCGCCAGATCGCCAACCACGCCGCCACCCAGCGCAATCAGCGGGGTCTGCCGTTCGGCACGCGATTCCAGAAGCCAGCCTAATATTTTGTACAGTTCTTCCCAGTTCTTGGCGCACTCTCCGTCCGGTGTCTGCCACACCTCAATGGCAACCCCCTCCGCTGCCAACCCTTGCCGCAAAGCCGCAAGGTGATGAGACGCTACCGTCGGATTGCTGACCACAAATGCTCGACGACCGGAGTAAACCGCCCGCAATAAACGCCCCGCCTCAGCAAAAATGTCAGCGCCGATATGGATCGGATAACTGCGTGTGCCCAGATCGACTTGCAGCACATTGGGAGACATTTCGTCGCGTCGGGTCTGTGTTGAGTTATCGGTTATTTGCATTGGAAACGGCTTCAAGTAACGTTAGAAAATCTATTTAACCGCAAAGAACGCAGAGAACACAAAGAATCTTTGCGCTCTTTGCGGTTAATGCCTTTGTCCGAGATCAGATTCCATCTTCTAAGTCAAACCGTACCGTGTCAGATGATCGGTTATTTGTACCCGAAACAGTTTCAAGCAGCGTTAAAAAATCTTTGTGCTCTTTGCGTTCTTTGCGTTCTTTGCGGTTAATTTTTTTGATTTTACCCATTGTCTTCGGCGGCGGCGACCAAACGGGCAACGGCTTCCGGCGTCGATTCGATAACGCAATGCGCAGTTTGCCGGTACAGCGGATCACGGATCTCGTAAAGTTCTTTCAGCCGGGCTACTGGATCTTCTGCGGCCTGCAACAGCGGCCGGCTTGTCGTCCCTCGTAAACGCTTCGCTAAAACATCCGGCGTCGCGTGCAGGTAAATAACCGTGCCGTTAATCCGCAATTGCTCGCGATTGGCCTCGCGCAGAACAACACCGCCGCCGGTGCCGAGCACAATACCCTCGCGCCGTACCAGTTCCGTCAATAGCGCCTGCTCACAGTCTCGAAAAAAAATTTCGCCTTCTTTTTCAAAAATCGCCGGAATCGTTCGTCCCAACCGACGTTCCAGTTCTTCGTCACCATCAATGAAGGGTTTGTCAAGCGACGCCGCCAACCACCGACCGAACGTGGTTTTGCCCGCGCCCATTAACCCGATCAGAAAAACATTGCCCCGATGCCATTGCATCGGGGCATTGTAAAACAACTCTTGGATTTCAGGCGATCAGCGCACGGTATCGACGGTTTCCTTGACGATACGCGGCGTCAGGAACACCAGCAATTCGGTTTTGTTACTGGTCCGCCCAGTCGTCTTGAACAAATACCCCAAAAGCGGGATGTCGCCAAGATACGGCACTTTGTCTACATCATTGAGGATTTCCTCCTCGTAGATGCCGCCAATCACTGCTGTGTCGCCGTTGTTAACCGAGATTTGCGTGGCGACATTCTTAGTATCAATCGACGGGACTTCAAAACCACCGCCCAGCTGAACCCG
>JAISPI010000151.1 GCA_031275075.1 Burkholderiales bacterium
CACCGATCAGCGCCATCTCCATTGCCGACAGCAATATCCAGTTTCCCATTCATCGTATCTATTGCGTAGGCCGCAATTACGCCGAACACGCCCGCGAAATGGGGGCTGATCCTGACCGTGAACCGCCTTTTTTCTTTTGCAAACCAGCCGACGCCGCCGTGCCGGTGCCTACAGGTCAAACGCTGCAACTCTCCTATCCGTCGCAGACCGAAAATTTCCATCACGAAATCGAACTGGTGGTAGCGATCAACAAAAGCGGCCGCGATATCGCCGTCGAACGCGCCCTCGATTACGTTTGCGGCTACGCCGTTGGCCTCGACATGACCCGCCGCGACCTGCAAACGGCAATGCGCAAAGCCGGGCTGTCGTGGGAAGTCAGCAAAGCTTTCGACCGTTCGGCGCCGATGGCGCCGCTGCATCTGGTCGAATCATGCGGCCATCCGACAAAAGCCGGAATCTGGCTGCAAGTCAACGGCAAAGACCGGCAACGCAGCAATATCGATCAACTCATTTGGTCGGTACCGGAAACCATTGCGCACTTGTCGCGTTTTTTCGAGTTGCAACCGGGTGATTTGATTTTCACCGGAACGCCAGCAGGCGTCGGTTCGCTCATACGCGGTGATCTCATCGAAGGCGGCATCGATGGGTTGGGAACGTTACGGGTGGAAATCGTTTGAGATTCTTATAAAACACCCCTTGCCCGTTTGCGGGAGAGGGTATCAGGAAGCAACGTCATCCCGGCGAGTGCTAAAGAAGAAACCGGCAGTAATAACCGCAAAAACCATATAGAACGCAAAGATTTCTTTGTGTTCTCTGCGTTCTTTGCGGTTAAATTTTCTGATTTTTGATTCCCGCTCACCGAGGCGGCAAATACTGCATCGGATCAACCGGTTTGCCGTCTTTACGAATTTCGAAATGCAGCTTCACCTGATCGGCGTCGGTATTGCCCATTTCGGCGATTTTCTGACCGCGCGTCACTTGTTGACCTTGCTGAACGAGCAGTTCACGGTTGTGCGCGTACACAGACAAAAAGGTATCGTTGTGTTTGATGATGACCAGTTTTCCGTAGCCGCGCAATCCTGAACCAACGTACACCACCCTTCCAGCGGCACTGGCAACCACCGGCTGTCCCGCGTTGCCAACGATGTCGATGCCTTTGAGGCTGGCTCTTTCCGAATACGTCGAAATAACCCTTCCCTGCGTCGGCCAGAACCAATCGATTCCATCGCTTACGGCAGGCGTCGTTGGCGGCAGAGAAGGTGGCGTTGTCGCTGTAGTCGTCGTAGTTGTTGAGGTCGTTGTTGTGGCAGGCGATGCCGTTGGATCCTCTTTGGGGCGACTCATTGCCATCAACGCCTGCTCCGAATACGGCTGTTTTTCCGCTTTGGGTTCGGTTTTAACATTGTCGCGCCCTGCCGCTACCGCCGGAGCAAGCGTCGTTCCGCTGACCGCGCCAGTGACAGGAGGCACCGCCTGCAACGGTGCTGTCGTAACGCCCGAAGCCGTCGCCGTGCTCGCGCTGCCTTCCGGCGGCGTTAAACGCAACACCTGGCCGATGTTCAGTTTCGATGGATCGGTGATGTTGTTCCAGTCTGCCAATTCCCGATAATCGACTTCATTCTGCAATGCAATTGAATACAGCGTTTCGCCTTGACGCACGGTGTGCGTTCTGCCAGTGATCACTTGCGGAGGCGTCGTCGGTGTGCTGGCGCGAGAAACCGTCGGCGCACTTGAGGAAAGGGTTACACGGTCATCGATTTTCGGCTGCCGCTCCTCGACCGGCGCTTGCCGGGTCGACGAACAGCCGATCAATGCCGCTGCCAAAAATACCGCCGCCAGCGCCTTCACGCACCGCCGCCAACGACAAAAACCCTCGGGAAACAGCGCGGATTCAATCATGGGAGAAAAGGAAACACTCATAACATCCAGAAAAAGAAAATAAAAATACCGAACCGTCCGGCCATATCCAGGAGAAACACCCGCCAAATGGTCTTATACACTGGTCACGCCGTTCCTGGCAACAAGGGGACAAATCTGACCGCCTCGAGTGTTTGCTCCTTGAAGCCATTGGCGGTACGTTCGATCACGGTCAACCGCTGCAATTCGGAACTGCCTTCAACGGCCAACGGCACCACCATCCGCCCGCCAACATCGAGGTGCATGAGCAGCGCCTCCGGCAACAGGGTCGCGCCTGCCGTCACCACAATCGCATCGGCTTGCAAAGACGTTTCCATCGCCGCGCTGCCATCGCCATGCATGATCGCCACATTCGTCAAATTCAATTCACGCAAATGCCGCCGCGCCTTGGCCACCAGCGCCCCGATCCGTTCGACGGTATAAACGTGATCGGCCACCAACGCCAGCACCGCCGTTTGATAGCCGCTGCCGGAACCGATTTCGAGCACATTCTGCAACCGTTTGCCCTGCCGCGCCAACTCCGTCATCCGCGCCACCACCCACGGCTGCGAAATGGTCTGACCGTGTCCGATTGGCAACGGCGTGTCTTCATAGGCGCGACTTGCCAAACTTTCCTCGACAAAGATGTGACGCGGCACCGCATTCATCGCCGTCAAAACCGTTTCGTCGCGAATGCCTTGTTCCCGCAACCGAGCCACCATCCGCGCCCGCGTCCGCGCCGAAGTCATCCCGATGCCGTTGAAGCGCCCCCAATCCCTTTGCATATGTGATACCCGAACGCGAACCCTCGCCCTAATGCGCAAACCACGCGGCTACATTCTGCATTTCCGACCGATGCGTCAGATCGAATTGCAGCGGCGTTACCGACACAAAACCACTTTCGACCGCGTAAAAATCCGTTCCTTCCACCGCATCCGCCGCCAATCCTGCCGCGCCGACCCAATACACAGTACCCCCGCGTGGACTCTCCATCGGAATCATGTTCTCCGCCTTGTGCCGCTTGCCCAGTCGGGTGATCTGAAAGCCCCTCAGCGCCTGAAACGGTATGTTCGGCACATTGACGTTCAATAGCCAAGGCTGCGCACGCGCGCGTTGATGGCGTTTCAGCAACTCCTGCGCCACTTTGGCGGCCGTCTCGAACTGCTCGGCTTCCTTGGTGCATAACGAAATCGCCACCGACGGAATACCGAGCAAAAAACCTTCCATCGCTGCCGCCACCGTACCTGAATACAGCGTGTCATCGCCCATGTTGGCGCCATGATTGATTCCGGAAAAAATCATATCCGGCATTTCATCAAAAAGACCGGTCACTGCCAGATGCACGCAATCGGTCGGCGTACCGTTGACATAGTAAAAACCATTGGACGCCTGCCGCACCCGCAACGGTCGATCCAGCGTCAGCGAATTTGAGGCGCCGCTGCGATCAAGCTCGGGCGCCACCACCGTGACTTCGGCCAACGGCGCCAGCGCCGCCGCCAGATACTCCAGCCCGGGCGCAAAGTAACCGTCATCATTGGAAAGAAGAACCCGCATGTTGCCTTAATCGTTTCGATCCAGCTGTTTGTTTGATTTGTAATCGGTAATTATACCGCGGCGACTGCACTTCTTTGTATTAGAACCTATCTCAAAATAACAGCCCCACTGTAAGGAGTAAGCACCCTGCCCGCCGTCATTGCGAGCAATCCAGAGACAAACCCCCGTCCGCCTTCGGCGTACTGTGTAAACGATTTTGAGATAGGTTCTAGCCTTCTGATCGCACGATTTTCAACACCTTGAACGCTACCGCCGTCGAATAACCACGCGACAGTAAAAAACGCAGTTGGCGGTTTCGTTCGCGCTCATCCTGCGGCGGCGCGTTAAAACGCTTTCGCCACAACGCCAGCGCCTCATCAGCTTCGTCGGTCGTCTCAAGCGTAGACAATGCAGCTTCCGCTGTATCGCGGTCCAAGCCCCGTTCTTTCAGCGTATGCGCAATGGCGCGTTTGGCATAACGCCCCTGTTTTTGCCGTACCAACGATTCAGCGTAACGCGCATCGGACAGAAAGCCCAGTTCCATCATCTCGTCGAGTACCGGCTCGACCTCGTCAGCCGTTGCCCCGCGTTGCAGCAAACGCTGCGCCAGTTCAGCGCGGCCATAATCGCGTCGCGCCAGCATGCGAATCGCCGTGTCCTTGAGACTAAGCGGTTTCTTGCGGGAGTCTTCGGGGTCGCGAGGCATTGTTCCGGTGAATTTTACAAAACCTGGTGAAGCATAACACGCACCCGCCGATTGAAAATAAAATCAAAGGCAAATTATCCGCAGAGAACGCAGAGAACACAAAGATTTCTCTGTGCCCTTTGCGTTCTTTGCGGTAAAAAACAATTTTTCCGTCTCCCCGTTTTGCAGGCTAGAATAACAAAATTCCAACTGCCTTCACCCCCATGAAAACCCCGAAATCTTCAGATGAGTTGGTTCGTTTCGGCGTTGCGATGCCGGAAACGCTGCTTGAGCAATTCGATGCCTGGAGTCAGCGTTCAGGTCTTCCCAACCGCTCGGAAGCCTTGCGCCATCTGGTCCGCGATTTTGTCTCACGCCGCCATTGGGAAGAGGGTCAGGGTTTTGTCCACGGCACGATCACACTGATGTACGACCACCATTCGCACGATCTTTCCGGTGCGCTCACGTCGTTGCAACATGATTTCGGCGACGTGATCGTCTGCACCACGCACATTCACGTCACCCACGAGACCTGCCTCGAATGTCTGGTACTGCGCGGCAAGGCGCAACGCCTCAAAAAACTGGAAGAGGCACTCGCCCGGATCAAGGGACTGCAAAACGTGGGAACGGTCATTTCGGCGCCCGCCTGATCTGAAAAACAAAAAGGCGCGCCAAAAGGTACGATCACGCGCCTCAAAAACAACGAAGAACGTTGTTTTTGTTATTGAGTCATAGGCTCTGCATTCAGTACCAACGCAACCGCATTGACTGTTGCCGCGATACGGCCAACTTCCCTGAACTCTGCCGCTGTCACTCCGGCGTTTTTCAACGTGGCCACATGCGCGGAAATGCAGTGACGGCATTTTCCAATCAGGCTGGCCGACAACGCCCACATTTCGAACTTGCGCTGCGATACGCCGCCGTGCGAAGCATAAGCGTTCATACGCAAACCGGGCTGTTGTTTTTTGACCTCCTCATCGTCAGCCATCTCGATGTAGGAATACCAAATGTTGGTCATCCCCATCAATGACGCCGCCGTCAACGCGCCCTCGGCTTCAGCTTCCGGCATCGCGTGGCGCAACAGCATCACCAACTCGTTATTTTTCGCCGCAAACGCAGCGGCCAGCGCGCAACCCAGTGCTTCTACACGTTCCAGTGGCGAACGTTCGAGTACCGAATCCAGATTCAAACGGATATCTTTAGCGTAATCGGGAATACGGTCTTTCAGTGTCGCAATAAATTCCATCATGTTCCTTTCTTAAAACGCCCCCTCCAGCCCGCTCCTCAACCAAGGAGTCTCGCAAAACATTAGGGCCTGTTCGAACAGGCCCCTTTTCTTTTTACAGCGTCGCGCCGCCAACGGCGCGGTTGCACGGACAAAGTTCACCCGTTTGCAAACCATCAAGAATCCGCAACGTTTCCTGCGGGTTGCGACCGACACTGAGATTGTTGACGGTCACATGTTGAATCGTGTTGTCGGGATCGACGATGAACGTCGCACGCAACGCCACGCCGGCTTTCTTGTCGCGGATGCCAAACTGGTCGATCAACGCGCCGGTCACATCACCAAATTGCCAGTGATTCAACCGATCCAGATCCTTGTGTTCACGGCGCCACGCCAGTTTGACGAACTCATTATCGGAAGAGCCGCCCATCAACACGGCATCACGATCGGCAAAATCCTTCGCCAGCTTGTTGTATTCGACGATCTCGGTCGGGCACACGAAAGTAAAATCTTTCGGATAAAAATAAATGATCTTCCACTTACCCGGAAAAGATTTTTCATTGAGCGTTTCAAATGCCGACTGTCCTTTTTCCTCTGGGAGGTTGAACCCCGGCTTCACGCCTGCCACTTCAAATGCTTCGAGTTTTTCGCCTACTGTTTTCATGGTTTTTGTCCTGTTAACAAATTAAGTTCTAAATGAGAACCTGCTCTTGTTTGGCAATCATAAAACACCCCTTCTTTGTTGACAAATTGATTGATATAGAGATGTTGATAACTTATTTTTATACAACACCCTTATTTCCCTGTAAGGCATGGCACGAACAAAAGCGTTTTAATTTCCAAAATGTAGTAATATTCGCTTAGACTCAGATGATCCTTTTATGGAAACTTTGACCCGTACCCCTCATGACGCGACATTAGACCTGCCAGACATCATGCCTGATGAATGTCCGGTATCGCTCAATCGGATGACCGGTCGTCCCGACACGCTTTCTCCTGAACTCGCTAAGGTTTTCAACGCTGTCGCCCGCTATTTTTCCTTGTTGTCCGACCCGACGCGGCTCAAGATTCTGCATTTCGCCTGCCGCGATCAACGTTCGGTTTCCGAGATCGTCGAAGCGACCCAAGCGACCCAGACCAACGTCTCGCGCCATCTGGCGCTGCTTCATCAAGCGGGATTGATGCACCGTCAACGTGTCGGCAAACGTGTTCTCTACTGGACGCGCGATCCTGAATTCGTTAAAACCTGCTGCCACGCCTGCGCGCACATGGTACACAGGATCGAAAGCGACGGCACGTTGCAGGAAAACTGGCTGGAACGGCTGGAAGTACGCTGACCGCGCGGTGTTGCCGCTTCTCAGCGCTCACCCCTCAGCGTTTCCCCCGCACAATTTCGACCCCGATTTCCTTTACCCCCGGTAGCAACGCCAGTTTACGAGCCTGCACCCGCACCCACGGCGCATGAAATTCTTTCAAGACGATTTGCGCCACCGCCTCGGTGAAACGTTCCAACAACAAGCAATCGTGTTTCTCCGCCAGCATTTTCAAACGCTTCACTACCTGCGAATAATCGAGCGCGTCCTCCAATAAACCGCTCTCAAACACCTTCGCCGACCCGATACCGATATCGAGATCGAGCAACACCGTTTGCGGCAATTTTTTCTCCCACGGATAGACGCCGATCAAGGTTTCAAGCTTAAGTTCGCGGATCAGAATATGGTCGTTTTCCATCATGGTTTCCAAATCGACTACAATCTCGGACATTCTAATAGAAACCCGCTCTCGTGCTTATTGATCTTGCTTTTGTCGTTGCCGCTTACCTCCTTGGCTCGGTCTCATTCGCCGTCGTCGTCAGCCGCGCCATGCATCTGCCCGACCCTCACTCCTACGGTTCCGGCAACCCCGGCTCCACCAATGTCCTGCGCACCGGCAACAAAACCGCCGCCGCCCTCACGCTGCTCGGTGATGCGCTCAAAGGCTTCGCCGCCGTCTGGGCCGCGCTCTACTTCCAAGCACCGCTGAACCTGGCCGC
>JAISPI010000175.1 GCA_031275075.1 Burkholderiales bacterium
GATCATGTGGCGGCGGTTTCTGTTGGTGTCGTCGATGGCGCGGCGCGGCTCGATCTTGATTACGCCGAAGACAGCCATTGTGATACCGACATGAATGTCGTGATGACCGGTAGCGGACACTTCGTCGAAATTCAGGGAACCGCCGAAGGCGAACCTTTCTCCGAAACCGACATGCAGCAGTTGCTGGCATTGGCGCGACACGGCATTGGGCAATTGGTTGCCGCTCAGAAAGCGGCGTTGGATGTTCCGCTCAAAACATGAACACAGCCTTCCAGAAACTCGTTCTGGCGTCGAACAACGAAGGCAAGCGCCGCGAATTCGCGCAACTGCTGGCGCCGCTGGCCATCGACCTCGTTAGTCAGGCATCGCTCGGCGTGACTGAAGCCGATGAACCTTACGCGACGTTTATCGAAAACGCACTCGCCAAGGCACGCCACACCAGCCGTCACACAGGGTTACCGGCATTGGCCGATGATTCGGGATTATGTGTTGATGCGCTGAATGGCGCACCCGGAGTGTTGTCGGCTCGCTATGCCGGTGAACCCAAAGCGGACGCGCGCAACAATGCGCACTTGATCGCGCAATTGCAAGGTGTGACAGATCGTCGCGCGTACTATGTATGTGTGTTGGTGTTGACGCATCATGCTGACGATCCCGCGCCGTTGATTGCCTGTGGCGAATGGCGTGGTGAAATCATCGACATGCCGCGCGGCGCGAACGGGTTTGGTTACGATCCCTATTTCCTGCTGCCGGACGGACGCACGGCTGCCGAAATGGCGCCTGAGGAAAAAAACGCGGTTTCGCATCGCGGTATTGCGGCAAGAAAGTTGATCGCCCAGCTTCGGGAATGCCTGCCCGGATATGGTTGATCTCGCTGCGGCCGTGTTGCCGCTGTCTCTTTATGTTCATTTGCCTTGGTGTGTGCGTAAATGTCCTTATTGTGATTTCAATTCGCACGCGCTAAGTGGTGCGCCGCTGCCGGAACGCGAATACATCGACGCGCTGTTGCGTGATGTGGCGCTTACGGCATTGACAACAAATACCCGTTCTTTGCGCTCGATTTTCATTGGTGGTGGCACGCCGAATCTGTTTTCTGCCGCAGCCATCGGCCATCTGCTTGATGGCGTTGCCCATCATTTCACCTTGGCGTCCGATGCCGAGATTACACTGGAGGCAAACCCAGGCGCGGCTGAAGCGCAGCGTTTTATCGGTTATCGGGACGCCGGGATCAACCGGCTATCGCTCGGCGTACAAAGCCTCGACGACGGTTTGCTGCAAACACTGGAGCGCATTCATACCGCTGACGAAGCGCGGCAGTCGATTGGTGCTGCATTCAATGTTTTTCCGTGCGTCAACCTCGATTTCATGTTTGCATTACCGGGGCAAACGATGGACATGCTGGGCACTATGTTGCGCGAGGTTTGCGCGTTCAATGCGCCGCATCTGTCGTTTTATCAACTGACGCTGGAGCCGCATACGCCTTTTCATCATGTGCCGCCGGAACCTATGCCTGATGCTGATGCCGCCGCCTCGATGCAAGAACATGTCGAGGGAATTCTTGCGAACGCAGGTTACGCGCGTTATGAAGTGTCGGCTTACGCGCAACCTGGCGCGATGTGCGCGCACAACCTCAATTACTGGCAGTTCGGCGATTATCTCGGCATCGGCGCCGGCGCTCACGGCAAGCAGTCTTTTTTTGATAGTGAGGGGCAGATCATTCGCGTGGCGCGGACGATTAAACAACCGCATCCGCGCCGCTATATGGATGCTGCCCGAACCGCGCTGGAAACAGCGGTCGTGGAATCGCGTACCATCAAACGCGATGAATTTGCTTTCGAGTTCATGCTGAACGCGCTTCGATTGAAAAACGGAGTGCCACGCACTTATTTTCCTGAACGTACTGGCATACCGCTTTCCGAAATCGCGTCGATGGCGCAAGATGCTGTTGCGCGTGGCCTGCTCGAGCCTGATGACGCAATATTTCGCACAACGGAACTCGGCTGGCGTTTTCTGAACGATACTGTGCAATGTTTTCTGACAGACGGCAGATGAACACCGCGCTCCCCGAACCGGATGCTTTTGCCCGCGCGCACTCGGAAAAAGTCACGGCGCATGTACGCAAGTTGCTCGATGCTGGCGGCGGCTGGTTGTCGTTGCATGATTACATGCAAGCGGTGCTGTACGCGCCAGGGTTGGGGTATTACATGGCGGGGACGCAGAAATTCGGTAGCGACGGCGATTTCATCACCGCGTCCGAGTTGACGCCGCTGTACGCGCAGACTTGGGCGACGCCGATCAGTGTGGCGATGCAACGCGGCGCACCCTCGATTCTTGAATTGGGCGGCGGCAGCGGTATTTTCGCTGCGCAATTGTTGCAACGGTTGGAAGCAATGGGTTGCCTGCCGGAGCGTTACGCGATTCTCGAACTCAGTCCAACGCTGCGCGAACGTCAGCGGCAAACGCTGCGTGACAAGATCCCCGATCTGGTTTCCCGTATCGAATGGCCCGACGCGCTTCCAAAGACTTTTCAAGGTGTCGTGTTCATGAATGAAGTACTCGATGCGATACCTCCGCGTGTGATTAGCCGCGTCGGCACAACATGGTACGAGCACGGCGTAAAAAGGGACGGCAACCGCTTCATTGCTGCGCCGCAACCTTTGACCGATCCTGCACTTCAGGCGCTGGCCGCCTCAAGGTTTCCGGCGCAAGGCGATTACGTTGCCGAACTCAATATTGCTGGTGAAGCGTTGCTCGAAACGCTGGGCCGGTGTCTGGCGCCGGGCAGTACACTTTTTGTCAACGATTACGGATTCGAGCGCGAAGGGGCATTGCCGGCGCAATACGCCAGCGGCACTTTGCGGGCGTATTATCGGCACCGCTTGCTCGACGATCCGTTGCTTTGGCCGGGGCTGCTCGATATCACCGCGCACGTTGATTTTGTCGCGATGGCCGAAGCGGCGCAACGCGGCGGATTGGCCTTG
>JAISPI010000066.1 GCA_031275075.1 Burkholderiales bacterium
TCGAACAGTTTGTTGTGGGTCGAGTTGCGGCTCCTGCGGCAAATAACCGATGCTCAGACCGGGCATCGGGATGGCTTCGCCATCAATTTCCTTGTCGATACCGGCCATGATTTTCAGCAGCGTGGATTTACCGGCGCCGTTGAGACCGAGCACACCGATCTTGGCGCCGGGGAAAAAGGAGAGCGAAATGTCTTACAAAATCTGCCGTTTCGGCGGCACGGTTGTGCTGACACGGTTCATCCTGTAAACGTATTGAGCCATGAGTTTGGTTTCAGTCGGTGGGTTGTCGGTTAATGGTTTGCACGGAGAAGCATTCTCGAACTGTTACAGACAAGGATGTTCCGTTTTCGCAGGGCGATCATTATCACATGTTGTTGGAGAAAAGGGTTGTTGCTTTATGTGTTGTCGATTTTCCGACTCGGATTTCAGGCAAATCAGCATCACTTGCCACGCATGAACAATCCGTCAAGCGCATCAAGCGTAAACTGATACCAGGTTGGCCGACCATGGTTGCATTGTCCCCCGCGTTCGGCGCGTTCCATGTTGCGCAGTAATGCGTTCATCTCAGGAATGGTCAGCACATGGTGTGCGCGTACCGCTCCGTGGCATGCCATCGTCGCCAACAGTTCGTTCCGGCGTGCGTCGACTTCCTGGGTATCACCCCAATCGTGCAGATCGCGCAATACCGCGCGCACCAATGCCACTGCGTCAGCGTCTCGCAACATGGCCGGAAGACAACGAATCGCCAGCGTCGTCGGGCCTACCGCATTTAACTCGAATCCAAGCATTGCTAAGGTTTCAGCATGCGCTTCGACCGTCGCCATCTCCAACGTGGTTGCCGCCATCGACACTGGAATCAACAGCGGCTGCGACGATAACGGTTGCATTGCCGCAGCTTCTTTCATCCGCTCATAAACGATACGCTCGTGTGCCGCGTGCATGTCGACAAGCACAAGCCCCGCATGGTTTTGCGCAAGAATGTAAATACCGTGCAGTTGCGCAATCGCAAACCCCAGCGGCGGCACGTCGGTGGCTTCGGTTGACTCTATCGGCTGCGGCGTTGGTGGTGAAAAGGCATCCTCATCAACAGCAGAGGGTTTCGTGCCGAACAGTCTGCCATAAAACGGTGACGGCCCTAACCCTTCGTAAGTCATCGGCTCGCGCACTGGTAACGAAAACGTTGCCTGTGATGGCGTGTAATGTACAAACGATCGTGGCTCGCTCGCTCTGTCCTCTGGCTTTTCGGCAACACGGTTTTCTTCAAAGCCCGGACGTTGAGTGTCGCCTGTCACCGCTTGCTCACCGACCGGCAACGCCAATGCCCGTTCGACACTTTGCCGAACGAAACGGTGAATCGCCTGACTGTCGCGAAAACGAACTTCGGTTTTTTGCGGATGAACATTGACATCGACACCGCGCGCATCGAGCGTCAGCCACAGTGCGTAAGCCGGCTTATGTTCACCGTGCAAAACATCGCGGAACGCTTCACGCAACGCGTGCAACACAACGCGATCACGTACGAAACGGCCATTCACAAAAAAGTACGCGACATCTTTAGGCAACGTCGTTCCGGCTGTCGGCGGCGCGACGTAACCCGTCAGACGTAAATCAGCCGCCGCCGTATCCACAAAGCGGGCGTTTTTCGTGAACTCTTCTCCAAGCACTTGCTGCACCCGGCTTTCGCGGGTCGCGCCTGGCCAGCGGAATATCTCGCGGCCATTGTGTCTCAACAAAAAAGCGACCTCAGGATAAGCCAGCGCGATGCGGCGAAAAGTTTCTTCGCAGTGCGCCCATTCGGTTGCTTCGGTGCGTAAAAATTTTCGGCGCGCCGGTGTGTTGAAATACAAATCGTCGAGCGTGATCGTCGTTCCTGCCGCCAACGCCGCCGGCTCGATTGCGCCGACGGTTCCTCCCTCGACATCGAGCTGCCAAGCGTGCGCTGCGCCGCGCGCCCGTGACACCAACGAAAAACGCGACACTGCCGCCATCGACGCCAACGCTTCGCCGCGGAAACCCAGCGTCGCAATCGCCTCAAGATCACGCGGCGCCTCAATTTTCGACGTGGCATGCCGCGCCACCGCCAACGGTAAATCTTCGCGTTCCATGCCGAACCCGTCGTCGCTCACCTGAAGGCGTTTGCAACCGCCGCCGCTCAGCAAGACTTCGACATGTGCTGCCTGTGCGTCGAGACTGTTCTCCAGCAATTCTTTTAATGCTGCCGCCGGCCGCTCAACCACTTCGCCAGCAGCGATTTGGTTGATCAGTTGATCGGAAAGCGGGCGAATGGCAGGCATCGAAATCCGTTTTAAAAACAATCCGCTATAAATGAAAAAGGCTTAATTTTGAAGCAGAATTTGTGCGTAGGCGGAATGGTTGTGAATCGACTCAAAATTTTCCGCTTCAACGCTGAATGAAGCCAGCCGCTTGTCAGCCGCCAACCGCTGCGCGATGCTGCGCACCAAATCCTCAACAAAATTGGGATGGTTGTACGCATATTCGGTGACGTATTTTTCATCGGCGCGTTTTAAAATCGCATAAAGCTCACTCGACGCTTCCTCTTCAGCAACACGGATCAAATCCATAACAAAGATCGGCTCGTTCAGCGTAGCGCCCAAGGTCACTACCGAACGCTGATTGTGCGCGCCGTAATCGGAGATTCTCTTCGAGCACGGACACAGCGAAGTAACGGGAATGTCAACTTCTACTTTTTCACGGTATTGCCCTTCTTTTGCTTCACCGCTCAGACGCACCTGATAATCCATCGTGCTTTCGATCCCGGAGACCGGTGCTTTTTTGCTCACAAAAAAATCAAACTCCAGATGGATTTCGCCTGTTGTTGCCCCTAACCGCTTGAGCAGCAACGCCGACCAATCACATAATGCTCCGATCGTCAGCGGTTTTTTTACGCTCTTTTCGCGCATTTCTTCGAACAGCGTCACCAGCCGCGACATGTGCGTGCCTTTTTGATGCGCCGGCAACATGATATAGGCGCTGCATGTTGCAATCGTCGGTTGTGCTGCGCCCCCTTCGTCCGCAAAATAAATCGGATAGCGCAAACGCTTTACGCCCACGCGATCAATCAGCAATCTCCGCGTATCCTTTTCTGATTGCACATCAGGTATGGTTGCGGCCATATGTTTTATTTCTTTAGCGTCCATGAATTTTCATACGTTTCAAAATCGGGGGATACGCGTCTGCCGATCACGCCATTCTTGCACCTGCCGGATGATACCTGCCGCATCGAGCCCGCATTGCGTCAGCAACGTTTCCGGTGCGCCGTGCTCAATAAAATGATCCGGAAGCCCAAGATGCAATATCGGTTTAACGATACCGGCGTTGGTCAGAAATTCGGCAACGGCAGAACCCGCTCCACCCATTACAACATTCTCTTCAAGCGTTACCAGTTCATCGTGGGTGCTTGCTAATTCTTCGATCAGCGTGGTATCAAGCGGTTTGACGAAACGCATGTTGGCGACTGTCGCGTCAAGCGTCGCTGCTGCCGTCATCGCATTCGCCAACGGCGCGCCGAATACCAACAACGCCATTTTCTTGTTTCCATGCCCTTGCGCGTGACGGCGAATTTCACCACGTCCTATCGGCAGGGTTTCCAGCGTCGACGGCGCCGTTACACCGGGGCCTGTGCCGCGCGGATAGCGCACGGCAGCCGGCGTTTCCATTCGGAACGCCGTCGTCAACATTGCACGGCACTCGGCTTCATCCGCCGGCGCCATGATCGTCAGGTTGGGCAAACAACGCATGAACGACAGATCGAATGCGCCAATATGTGTCGGACCATCAGCGCCGACGATACCGGCGCGGTCAATCGCGAACACTACCGGCAAGTTTTGCAACGCCACATCGTGTACGAGTTGATCGTACGCGCGTTGCAGAAACGTTGAATAAACCGCCACCACCGGTTTCAAACCATCGCACGCCAGTCCGGCAGCAAATGTCACCGCATGTTGCTCGGCAATGCCGACATCGAAATACCTTTGCGGAAATTCGCGCGCAAATTCAGTCAATCCCGAACCTTCGCACATCGCCGGCGTGATCGCGACCAGGCGTTCATCGGCGCACGCCATGTCACACAACCACCGGCCAAACACTTCCGTGTAGGTCGGGGGAGTCGCCGCTTTCGGTGCGACGCCTTCTTCCGGATCGAAACAGGTTACGCCATGATAAAGAACCGGATCCTTCGCCGCCGGCGCATAACCATGCCCTTTTTCGGTGACGACATGCAGCAAGCGCGGCCCTTTCAGATCACGCATGTTGATCAGTGTTTTGACCAGCGAGTCGATGTCGTGCCCATCGACCGGACCGACATAAAAGAATCCGAATTCCTCGAACAGCGTGCTTGGCATCAGCATGCCTTTCGTGTGCTCCTCCATTCGCTTCGCAAAGCGTTTCATCGGCGGAACTTTCGCGAGAATGTCCTTGCCGCTTTCACGCACCGAGTTGTACAACGGGCTGGTCAATATTCGAGCCAAATATTGATGGAAAGCGCCGACCGGCCTTGAAATCGACATTTCGTTGTCGTTGAGAATCACCAAAAGGTTAGCGTCCATCGCGCCGGCATTGTTCAATGCTTCAAAGGCCATGCCACCGCTCATTGCACCATCGCCGATCACCGCTACCACCCGCCGCGAATCACCGCTGGCCTGCGCTGCCACCGCCATACCGAGCGCCGCTGAAATCGATGTCGACGAGTGTGCCGTACCAAATGCATCGTATTCGCTTTCGGCGCGCGACGGAAAACCGGACAGCCCGCCTTTCTGCCGCAGGGTATGCAATCGTGCGCGTCTGCCGGTCAGCGCCTTGTGCGCATACGTTTGATGCCCAACGTCCCAGATGATCCGGTCGTCTGGTGTGTTGAAAGCGTAATGCAATGCCACTGTCAGCTCAATCACTCCGAGGTTCGACGATAAATGACCGCCGATATGCGAAACCGTCTCCAGCACGAAAGCGCGCAACTCCTCGACCAGCTTCGGTAGCGCCTCGCGCGGCAACGTCCGGATGTCCTGCGGCAATTCAATCGCTTCGAGCAGCGACAACACGTTTGTCGGGCTGCCGACGTCTCTGTCCAACACCGTTTCGTCAACATCTGAGGAAACGCCGGGAAATGTCGAACTTGGACAAGAGCCCATGTTTAACGGCTCCGTGCGACAGCTTGCGCCGCCAAAGCCCTCAGCGGCCAAGCCGCCGTCCCGAAAATGTCTAACGCTCGTTGCGCTTCTTCGTTCAATGCCTGCATCCTGTCTTTGGCATGCTTCAAACCAAAAAGTGCCACATAGGTGGTTTTATTCTGTGCCATGTCCTTGCCTGCCGTTTTGCCCAGATCCGGAGTGCAGCCTTCGACGTCGAGTACGTCATCAGCAATTTGAAATGCCAGCCCGACCGCCATCGCATAACGCGTCAGCGCCGTGCGCGCCGCCTGCCCCATCGACGCGCCACAGGCCGCGCCCAGCAGTACCGCCGCTTCGATCAATGCCCCGGTCTTCATCCGGTGCATCGCCTCCAACGCCTCCACAGTGTCCGCCTCGCCGCTCAAATCCTGCGCCTGTCCGCCGACCATACCACCCGCCCCCGCCGCATTCGCCAACAACACGCAAGCCGCCGCCGGATTGGGCATCCGGCTTTGCGCCAGAACCAAAAACGCCTGCGTCTGCAACGCATCTCCCGCCAACAGCGCCAACGCTTCGTCAAAAGCAATGTGACACGCCGGCTGTCCGCGCCGCAATGCGTCATCGTCCATGCAGGGCAAATCATCGTGTACCAGCGAATACGCATGCAACAACTCGACCGCTGCCGCCGGCGCATCCGCTATCGCGGCATCTGCGCCCGATAATTCCGCCGCCGCGTACACCAGTAGCGCCCGCCACCGCTTCCCACCCGACAGCACCGCATAACGCATCGCCTCCCACAGGCGCGACGCCTTTCCTTCCTGCAAGGGCGCTGCCAAAAGATGGATGAGCGTCGCTTCGATACGCGCCCGATGCGT
>JAISPI010000103.1 GCA_031275075.1 Burkholderiales bacterium
TGCAAATCGTCGATGCCTTCGCCGACGCCGATGAAGCGAACCGGAATCGGATGCTCACGGGCGATGGCGGCGAGTACGCCGCCTTTGGCGCTGCCGTCGAGTTTGGTGACGATGAGGCCGGTCAGTCCGATGGCGGCGTCGAACGCTTTGACTTGCGCCAGTCCGTTCTGGCCGGTGTTGGCGTCGAGGACGAGCAGCACTTCGTGCGGCGCGCCTTCCTGAGCGCGGCCGATGACGCGTTTGATTTTTTTCAGCTCTTCCATCAGATGTGTTTGGGTTGGCAGTCGTCCGGCGGTATCGGCCAGCACGATGTCGATGCCACGCGCACGCGCCGCCTGAATAGCGTCGAACATCACTGCCGCCGGATCACCGCCTTGTTGCGCAATTACGGTGACGTTGTTGCGTTCGCCCCAGACAGAGAGCTGTTCACCGGCGGCGGCGCGAAAGGTGTCGCCGGCGGCGAGCAGCACTGAATGTCCTTCGCTCTGCCAGTGCCGCGTCAGTTTTCCGATCGAGGTGGTTTTTCCTGCCCCATTGACGCCCGCCAGCATTACGACGCACGGTTTGACGTCGGCGGCATGGCTCTCTGTTTGCAGCGGACGCAGCAGATCGAGGAGCGCGTCACGCAAAACTGTTTTAACATCGGCATCAGCGTCGGCCTTGGCGTAGCGTTGTTTGAGTTCGGCGAGAAGGTGTTGGGTGGCGGCGATGCCGGTGTCTGCGGTGAGTAACGCTGTTTCGAGTTCTTCCAGCGTGTCATCGTCAAGCGCCCGCCGCGAAAGGACATGGCCGAGCGCGCCGGTGAGCTTGTCGCGCGACAGGGAAAGTCCCGCGGTCAACCGCTCGCGCCAGGAGCGTTTCGGGGACACGGCGTCCGGTTCGGCGTCGGGCTTGTCCGGAGGCGTTTCCGGGGTTTTGTTGCGTTTAAGGAGATCGAACATGAAAAACGGGAATAAGTGCGGGATGGATCAAGACATCGCATTGTACCTGTTTGGTCTCATTCGAGGCCGAAGCGAGGCAGCGGCGGGAAGGACGGTATGACGCGCTCCTGTCCGCTGTCCTCGTTGCGTATCATCGGTGGCCGTCATCGCAGCCGCATGATCCGCTTTCCGGCGTTGCCGGGTGTGCGACCGACGCCGGATCGGGTACGCGAAACGCTGTTCAACTGGTTGGGGCAGGATTTGACCGGAATGGCAACGCTGGAACCCTATGCTGGCAGCGGCGTATTGTCGCTGGAGGCGTTGTCGCGCGGCGCTCGGTTGAGCGTGGCCTGGGATGCGCAGAAGGCGCTGGCGCAGGCGTTGGGGGAGACCGCGGCGTTGCTGGGCGAAGGGGGGCTGGAGGTTCGCTGCGTTGAGGCGAAAGCGGCGTTACGGCAGGAAACACGGTTTTTCGACGTGATCTTTCTCGATCCGCCGTTTGATGACAATTCCTGGTCTTGGTTGTTTGAAGCGTGCGCCGCACGCCTCAAGCCGGGCGGCTGGCTGTATGCCGAAGCGGGGCAGCCGTTGGCGGCGCCGGATTTTTTTGAATTATTCCGGCAAGGACGCGCCGGACAGGTGTATTTTCATTTATTCTGTCGCGTCTAAAGTTTTCGGGAGTTTTTGAAATGTCGCGCTGCGCTTCTTCCACCGTGTTGCCTCAGGGGAAGGTTGTTTATGCGGGGACGTTTGATCCGTTCACGCGGGGACACGAAGACCTTGTGTGCCGTAGCGCGCGGTTGTTCGACCGCGTGATCGTCGCCGTGGCGGCCAGCGAACACAAGAAGCCGTTTTTTTCGCTGGACGAACGGGTGGCGATGGGCAAGATGTTGTTTGCGGATTTTGCCAACGTCGATGTGGTGGGTTTTTCGTGTTTGCTGATGGAATTTACGAAAGCACAAGGCGCCCATGTTTTATTGCGAGGGTTGCGTGCCGCCTCCGATTTTGAGTACGAATTTCAGTTGGCCGGGATGAACCGTCAACTGTGGCCCGAAATGGAAACGATATTTTTAACGCCCGCCGATCAGTACATGTTTGTCTCGGCGAGCATGGTGCGTGAGATTGCGTGTTTCGGCGGTGATGTATCGCGTTTTGTCGATCCCAGAGTGGCCGAACAGTTACGGCAACGCGCCGCACAGAGGAGGTAAGTATTTTTATCATGCGCGGCGCGCGTGGTAAAAAGGGTGTTGTTTTTTATGTTGAACGAGAAAGGAAAATGTTGTGGCGCTTTTAATTACCGACGATTGCATTAACTGTGATGTATGCGAGCCGGAATGCCCGAACAATGCGATTTCGCAGGGCGAGGAAATCTATGTTGTCGATGCCGACAAATGTACAGAATGCGTCGGCCATTTCGATGTGCCGCAGTGCAAGGAAGTCTGCCCGGTCGATTGCATCCTTGTCGATCCGTCGCGGAAGGAATCGCGCGAAGAATTACAGAAAAAATTTGAGGCGTTGCAGGGAAGTTAAAAACTCGGCGCTGAAGCAGATCTGTTACGATGCTGACCTGCTTCAGCGTATCGAAGCTATTCGATCTTCGTGAGGGCGATGGTGCGGCGTGAGCCTTCGACATCGTATTCAAATTGCGCTCTTGTGGCCGACGTGAATGTCAGTTTGGCAGTTCCTACTGGGGTGCCGGAAAAACGGTTGTTGTTCCAGGGCATGGTGTGCCA
>JAISPI010000161.1 GCA_031275075.1 Burkholderiales bacterium
TTGACCGGCATCAGCCGGTCGCGCAACGCATCATCCGGCGCATGCAGGCTGACCGCCAAAGCGACGGGACAAGCATCACGCAGCGCGTCGATCATCGGTACTACGCCCGATGTTGACAGCGTCACGCGGCGGCGCGACAAACCATAAGCGTGGTCGCTCAAAAAAAGCTGCAACGCGGCCACGACGTTCTTGAAATTGGCGAGAGGTTCGCCCATCCCCATCAGCACAACGTTGGTAATCGGCGGTCGTCCCGCTGCAATCCACGGCGCATTCACACCTTCCGCCAGCAGGGTGCGGTTGGCAGTCCAGAGCTGGCCGACGATCTCACTGGTGGAAAGATTGCGGTTGAAACCCTGTTGACCGGTAGAGCAGAACGCGCAATCCATCATACAGCCGGCCTGAGTCGAAATGCACAGCGTGCCACGGTCGTCTTCCGGAAGATAGACCGCTTCGACAGCGTTTTCCGAGCCTACGTCAAACAGCCATTTCCGGGTGCCATCGCTTGCGGTGGTATCGCGCAATACGCACGGCGCCTGTATCTCGGCGACCGCAGCGAGCTTGCCACGCACAGCCTTCGATAGATCGCTCATCTGATCTATGTCATCGCAAAAACGTTGATGCAGCCAAGGCAGTACCTGCCGCGCGCGGAACGGTTTTTCGCCCATATCGACGAAAAAAGCTTCGAGCGCGGCGGAATCGTAATCCAGCAGGTTAGCGCGTGGAGATGTGCTGCCCATGGCGCAGAAAGGCTCCGGTTATCGACCGTTGTTATCGGCTGTGAATGGCCAACGCCGGGAAAAAATAAGCGATTTCCACTGCGGCTGTTTCCGGCGCGTCAGAGCCATGCACGGCGTTGGCGTCGATCGATTTGGCGAAGTCAGCGCGGATGGTGCCGGGATCGGCCTTTTTGGGGTCGGTAGCGCCCATCAACGTGCGATTTTTTGCGATTGCATCACTGCCTTCAAGCACCTGAATCATCACTGGACCGGAGATCATAAAATCAACCAAATCCTTGAAGAAAGGGCGCTCACGGTGCACTGCATAAAAGCCCTCGGCTTCGGCGCGTGATAATTGACGCATTTGCGCCGCGACGATTTTCAAACCGGCGTCTTCAAAACGGGTATAAATTTTGCCGATGACATTCTGGGTAACTGCATCAGGTTTAATAATGGAAAGCGTTTGTTGAAAGGCCATGAGGATTCTCTTAAATTGAATGAAATCAAAGGGTTTGTTAAACGGCATATTATAGCACGCAGTGCTTTTGAGAAAATCCGTGGAGGGGGGCTTTTACGGATGGATACGAATACCCAGTGTCGGAAATCAGGGATCAAATAGAGAGTCTGGCGTCTGGTATCTTGCCCCCTGATTCCTGTATTCTGTGATTTCCGACCTGATGCTCGGCCTCTGACCCATGCCTTTCTCGCTTTTTTCTTTATCTTTCTGGCGCCGCTACCGCATCTTCGGCTTTATGCGCTTTTTGTTGCTGCGGATGCTCGAATTGCGGATGACACAGGCAGCCGCCAGCCTGACGTTTGCTACGCTGTTGGCGCTTGTCCCGTTATTTACCGTGGCGTTGATTGTTTTGTCGGCGTTTCCGGTTTTCGGCGAATTTGCCGACCGCTTCAAATTGTTGGCGTTGGGAATGCTTGTGCCGGAGTACGCAGACAAAGTTGGCGATTACGTCGAGGCGTTTCTCCGAAATGTCAGCAATCTGACTGCTGCCGGTGTGATTCTGCTCGGTATCGCCGCGTTCATGCTGTTGCACACCATAGAAAGCGCCTTCAACGATATTTGGGCTACGCGCAACCGCCGCAGTCTCATGCAGCAATGGTTGGTTTACTGGATGATCCTGACACTCGGGCCGCTACTGATCGGCGTCGGTTTTACGCTGTGGCGATGGCTGCATCACCACTTCGGCGTTTCTGCTGATGGCTCAATGTTTATGGTGTTTTTTCATTTTTTGAGTATCTGGATCACGACAGCGACCTTGCTATGGCTCATTTATCGCATCGTGCCGAATCATCATGTGTCTTGGCAACATGCGTTGATCGGTGCGTCGTTCGCAGCGTTGCTGATTGAAGGTGGCCGCTATGCGTTCAGCTATTATGTCGGGAAAGTCACTTCTTACCAGCTTGTCTATGGCGCTTTTGCCAGCCTGCCCATTTTTTTATTGTGGCTGTACTGCTTGTGGCTGGTTGTTTTGGCCGGTGCCATTGTCACAGCGTCACTGTCGTACTGGCGTGGTGCTGCTTGGCGACGCCCTAGCGATTTTCGCCGTCGTTTTCAGGATGCGGTAGAAATTCTTCTGCAACTTTATGAAGCGCAGCATGAGGGCAAAGCGCTGCAACTCATCCATTTGCGAAAACACATCAATGCCGGCGACGATCAGATCGGCTTCCTGCTCGACACGTTGACCGATAAAAAAATGATCCACAGAGGGCGCGACGGCTGGGTATTGCAACGTTGTGCCGAAACACTGCGGCTGGACGAAGTGATGCGGTTGTTTCT
>JAISPI010000112.1 GCA_031275075.1 Burkholderiales bacterium
CCAGCGGCAAAAGTGTCGTGGTGCGCGTTAATGACCGCGGCCCGTTTTTGCATGGTCGCCTCATTGATCTTTCTTATGCGGCGGCTCATCGAATCGGGATTGCCGCCAGTGGCACCGGCGAAGTCGAGGTCGAATCGGTACTGTCCGGCTCGCCGACAATCGTTGTTGCCGCGCCTGAAAGCGTCTCTGTCGCTGCGGCGCAATCACTGGATGCGACGTTGCAAACAGTTGGTGGCGGCGTTATCGTGCAGCTTGGGGTTTTTACCAATTACGCCAATGCTGAAACGTTTCTAGCGCACATTCAAGGGGTTCTTGACGCTACGCGCTACAACGCCCGCGTTCAGCAGCGCGATGATGGCAAATACCGCGTGTTCATCGGCCCCTGGCCACAACGCGCTGATGCGCAGCAGGCGGCCACCCATCTGAATGAGGCGTTTGGATTGACGACGTTTGTGACCACGCCTTAAACGAACCCGGACAGCTCCGCGCGAGACGCCCGTTACGGGTCGCGGCGCGCAAATAGCGACAATGGCATGCGTTCGTCGTGAGGTGGAGACGGGTTATTTGCGGAAAAGGCGAATTCGTTACGAATAGAAACATTTGCGCCTTGGAGAATCGTTATAATCCTCCTCTAAAGCGTGCGCTTTGAGCTTTGCGAATTTGGCCAAGACGCATGAAAACATCGCGCAATTTTCGTTAAGGAGCGTTTTTTGAATCATCGCTGTTTTTTACGGTGGGCGAGCGGAATCACGATCATCAGCATTGCGTTGCTGATGTCGTTGAGCGTGCGCGCGCAATTAACGATAGAGATCATCGGCGGTGCCGGCGCGGCGATGCCGATTTCCATTGTTCCTTTTGCGGGAGAGGCGAATTTTCCGTTGGGTGTTTCCGGGGTGGTCGGCGGTGACCTGATGCGCTCCGGCCGTTTCCGGCTGGTTGATGGTGCCGGTATCGCGCCGCGCCCGTCGACGGCGGAAGAAGTCAACATCAGCATCTTCCGGGCGCGCGGCGCCGATGCCATCGTTGTTGGCGGCATGCAGCCATTGCCTGACGGTAGGGTCGAGGTGCGTTTTGCGCTGGTCGATGCGGTCAAACAACAAACGCTCGCCAACATGATGTACACGGTCACGCAACCGCAGTTCCGCGCCACTGCGCACAAAATCGCTGACGTGATCTACGAAAAACTTACCGGAGAACCCGGCATTTTCTCGACGCGTATCGCTTACGTCACGCAACAGGGGGCGCAATATCAATTACAGGTTGCCGACGCCGACGGCGATAATCCGCAAACGATAGTCACCTCGCGGGATTCGCTGATTTCGCCGCGCTTTTCGCCGGACGGCAGCCGTATCGCTTATGTTTCGTTTGAAAACAGAAAGCCGGTGGTGTACGTGCAATCGCTGCTCGACGGCAAGCGGCAGGCGGTTGCCAATTTCCGCGGCAGCAACAGCGCACCGGCTTGGTCACCTGACGGAACGCAACTTGCCGTGACACTATCGCGCGACGGTGGCTCACAACTCTTTCTGGTTGCTGCTGACGGGAGCGGGCAGCCGCGCCGGCTGATGAGTTCGCCGGGCATCGACACCGAAGCGGCGTTCATGCCGGACGGTCAGTCTTTGCTGTTCGCATCGGATCGTGGCGGCACACCGCAGATTTATCGCTTGTGGATCGCCGATGGTCGCATTGAGCGGGTAACGATGGAAGGCGTTTACAATGTTTCGCCAAAGCCGCTGCCGGATGGAAAAGGCATCGTCTTCGTGCGGCGCGACAGTGGCCGCATGCAAATTGCCACGATGGATTTTCAGACGCGGCAAGTGCTGGCGTTGACGCCGGGCCCGATGGACGAAAGCCCTGCGGTAGCGCCCAATGGCCGTTATGTGCTTTACGCCGGACAAAGTGGCGGGCGTAACGTATTGGCAGCTGTGTCAATCGACGGTACCATCAGGCAACGTATTGGCGCGCTTGCCCAACAGGTGCGTGAACCGTCCTGGGGGCCATTGCATTAACCGATTTTTCGTTTTGTTTTTTGTGACTTTATGCGCACCGCGCTTTTTATGGAGGTTGTATGTCTCGTTTTTTGAAACTCGGTTTTCTCGTTTTCATTGTTGCGGCCTTGGCGGCGTGCTCTTCGACGCCTAATGATGAAGGCGCACCGGTTGATGATCGCACGGTGACGTCCGGAGACACCACGGGCAGCGCCGGCACGAGTGGTGCCAGCGGTACGGACATTTCCGGTGCCAATGTTGACGGTCGTGGCGGTAATGAGCTGAAAGACCCTGCCAATATTTTGTCGCGGCGCAGCGTTTTCTTCGCGTTCGATAGTTATGTCGTCGAAGATCAATACCGGCCAATCGTTGAAGCGCACGCCCGTTATCTGGTCGGCCATTCTGACGCCAGAATGATGCTGCAAGGACACGCAGACGAACGCGGTACGCACGAGTACAACATCGCGCTTGGCCAGAGACGCGCCGACGCCGTCAAACGGATGATGGTGTTGCTGGGAGCGAAGGAATCGCAAATCGAAACCGTCAGTTTCGGCAAGGAAAATCCGCGCAACCCCGGCCATGATGAAGCTGCTTGGGCGGAAAACCGTCGCACCGATATTGTGTACGTCGGCGAGTAAACTTTTTCGTTGAATGTTTTGTCGAAATAGGCCGCTCATGATCCAGTTCTTCACTGCTTCTCGCGTTGCGTCGTTGCTTGTGCCGCTAATCGCGCTGTCGTCCATCTTGTTGTCGTCCAGCGCTTACGCGCTGTTCGACGACAATGAGGCGCGTAAGCGCATTGAGCAGACCAATGTTCGCTTGTCGCAAATCGAAACGCAACTGAACGAGCGCGTCACGATGCTGGAACAGCAGAAGAGTTCACTGGCCGTTTTGGATTTGTCTGCGCAAATCGACGCCATCCGCAACGAGTTGGCGCAGTTGCGCGGACAGATCGAAGTGTTGACGTACGAACTGAGTGAAGCGAAAAGACGGCAGCGCGATTTGTACACCGATCTTGACAGCCGATTGACCCGTTTGGAAGGCAGCGGTGTGCCAAGCGCCGTCGCCGGTGATTCTGCCGCTTCCAACACGAGGGCGGCGGGCGAAAGCGATGAGGCTGCCGAACAAAAAGTGTACGACGCGGCGATGGAACAATTCAAGCATGGCGATTATGCCGGTGCGGCAGCAGCATTCACGACGTTTGCCGTAACGTACCCGCAAAACCCGCTGGCGTCGTCGGCGCAATACTGGGTCGGCAACGCCTACTTCGCTCAACGCAATTACAAAGCGGCCATTGTTGCGCAAACGCAGTTGTTGCAAAAATACCCAGACAGCCCGAAAGTACCGGACGCCATGCTGAATCTCGCTTCGGCTCAGGCCGAACTGGGCGACAGGACGGCGGCGCGTAAAACGTTGCAGGAAATCATCGCCCGACATCCGAGCTCGGAGGCGGCGGCCAAAGCCCGGCAACGAGCGCGTTGATTTCTCCCCTCGCCCGCTGCGGGAGAGGGGAAGGGGAGAGGGCGCTGCGCCGGACTCGCCCAGCAGGCGAGATTTTTCTAACTTGAAAACGCGATAGACGTAATTCTCCGATGCCCGGTTTCGCCTCCCGCCTGATTGCTTGGCAACGCCAGCAGGGCCGCCACCATTTGCCTTGGCAAAACACCCGCGATGCTTACCGGATATGGCTCTCCGAAATCATGCTGCAACAAACGCAGGTGACAACGGTGATTGAATACTACCTGCGTTTTGTAAAAAGTTTCCCGACAGTGCAAGCGTTAGCCGCCGCACCTCTGGTGCGCGTGCTTGAACACTGGTCGGGGTTGGGCTATTACCGGCGCGCGCACCATCTGCACGCAGCAGCGCAAAAAGTCGTCAAGGATTACGGCGGCGTCTTTCCTGACTCGCAAGAACAGTTGATGGTATTGCCGGGCATTGGCCGTTCGACCGCTGCCGCGATAGCTGTTTTTGCGTTCGGCCATCGTGCCGCAATTCTTGACGGCAACGTGCGCCGTCTTCTTGCGCGTCATCACGGCATTGAAGGATTTCCGGGGCTTCCTGCCGTCGAAAAAACGTTGTGGGCGCTCGCCGAAAAATTGTTGCCCAAACAACATCTTGAAACATACACGCAGGGATTAATGGATATCGGCGCGCAGATCTGCACACGCAGCAAGCCGCAATGTGCACAATGTCCGTTACGATCCGATTGTGCGGCGTACCATCAGGACCGTGTTCATGAATTGCCGACACCGCGTTCCGGCAAAAAGGCAACACGCCGCGATTTTTGTTTGCTGATGTTATGCCGAAACGGGCGCATCCTGCTCGAAGTGCGCGCGAATCGGGGCATATGGTCCGGTTTGTGGAGCTTCCCCGAATGCGACACCAACGACAATCTTGCGGCGCTGATCCGGGCGCGTTGGGGTCTGACGCTGGCCGCAAAAACGGTTCAGCCTGTCAAGATTCACAAATTGACGCACCGAACTTTGCACATCACGCCGATTCTGGTGACTGTGCGAGGTCGTTTGCGCTGTGCGGCAACCGCGCCAGAAGCTCGTTTTTTGACGTTGTCCGAAGCGCGGCAATGCGCTCTGCCGGCACCGGTTCGCCAACTGCTGGCACCAGACAGACTCTTTTCTGCAACATAAGCCGCGATGGTTTCCGCCGTTTTCCCTAGTATAGCGGTGGATTCATGCGACAATGAACAAGCAGATTATTTGTTTTTCGTTTTATGATTATTTACGACCTCGTTTGCCGCCATCATCACACCTTTGAAGGCTGGTTTGCCTCTGCTGCCGCGTTTGACGCACAACTCGCGGTCGGTCAGGTGCGTTGTCCAATATGCGATGATACGCACATCGAGAAAAAGCCTTCCGCCAAAGTGCGGACATCACGCGAACAGGCCGCCGATCCTGCGGTAGAAACGGCTTCGGCACACGGTCTTCAGCATGTCTCCACCCATACCCCGTCGGATTTTCTGCTGAAATTGCGCGAAATGGTGCAGTCCACTGAGGATGTTGGCGAGCGGTTTCCTGAAGAAGCGCGCAAAATGCACTATCGTGAAACACCGGCTCGGCCAATCCGGGGGCAGGCAACCGATAAAGATGTCGAGGCGCTGACCGAAGAAGGCATAGACCTTACACTGCTGCCGTCTTTTTTGTTGCGCGACGCCCATTGAATCTGCGGGCGCAAGCAACAGACAGGAGACCCGGCCAGAACCTTGTCATAAACGCTGGCGTAACTTCGTCTGTTGCCGTATAATCGCGGGTCTTTCGGGTCGTTAGCTCAGATGGTAGAGCAGCGGACTTTTAATCCGTTGGTCGCAGGTTCGATTCCTGCACGACCTACCAGTTTTCTCGAAAGCGATAAAATACCGGCGTATCGTGGGCCGTTAGCTCAGCTGGTAGAGCAGCGGACTCTTAATCCGTTGGTCGTAGGTTCGATCCCTACACGGCCTACCACGACATCAAAGACTTCCAGAGATGGGAGTCTTTTTATTTTCCTGGCGTTTCACAAAACGCGGGCGAAAAGCCGCGTTCGTTCGGACGATACGCGCTTAGATAGAAAACGCGTTAGACGTTAAACAAAAAATTCATCACGTCACCGTCTTTCACCACATAATCTTTGCCTTCGGCGCGCATTTTGCCGGCGTCTTTGGCGCCGTGTTCGCCTTTGTAGGCAATGAAATCTTCGTAAGCAATCGTTTGCGCGCGAATAAAGCCTTTTTCAAAATCGGTGTGAATCACACCGGCGGCCTGCGGCGCAGTATCGCCGACGTGGATGGTCCAGGCGCGTACTTCTTTGACACCGGCGGTGAAGTACGTTTGCAGGTTGAGTAGCTTATAACCGGCGTGAATCACGCGATCAAGTCCCGGTTCGACCAGCCCCATATCGTCGAGAAACGCCTTTTTATCTTCATCGTCGAGATCAGCGATTTCAGCTTCGAGCGCCGCACAGACGGGCACGACCACCGCACCCTCCTTGGCAGCGTAATCTTCGACGGCTTTCAACAGCGGGTTGTCGTGAAAGCCGTGTTCGTCAACGTTGGCGACGTACATCGTCGGCTTCATCGTCAGCAGAAAAAACGGCTTCAGCAACGCTTTTTCTTCATCGTACAGATCGGCAGTACGGGCGGGACGGCCTTCGTTCAGTACGGCCAGCACTTTTTGCAGCACGTCGAATAACCGCTTGGCGTCTTTATCACCACCGGCGCGCGCCACTTTTTCGATTTTGACGACTTGTTTTTCGACGGCGGCAAGATCGGCCAGCGCCAGTTCGGTATGAATGATTTCGATGTCGGCAACCGGATCGACTTTGCCGGAGACGTGCACGACGTTTTCGTTCTGAAAGCAGCGCACGACATGCGCGATCGCATCGGTTTCGCGGATGTTGGCAAGGAATTGATTGCCGAGCCCCTCACCTTTCGACGCGCCGGCGACCAATCCGGCGATATCGACGAATTCAACGATGGCGTGGATGATTTTTTGCGGATGGACGATTTTTGCCAGATCGTCGAGACGCGGGTCGGGCACTTCGACGATGCCGACATTCGGCTCGATGGTGCAGAACGGATAATTCTCGGCAGCGATGCCTGCTTTGGTCAGCGCATTGAAGAGGGTGGATTTGCCGACATTCGGCAAACCGACGATACCGCAACGTAAACTCATGAAGGTTCCTTTGCTGAAGGTGCTGTGCTCGCCGCTCCGGTTTCGGCAACGTCGGCGTTGTTCTTTGTGTTGTTTGCGGCTTTTATCGGCGCCGGATCGGTATGCAGCCGCATTGTCGCCTGCGCAATATTGCCTTGCGCCAGCAAAGGCCAGACTTCCAGCGCGTGGGCGATCGCGTCTTCAATGGCGCGCAACTCTTCGGCGCGCGGCGGCTTCAAAACGTAATCGGCCGGCTGCTGCTGCGGCGTCTCGGAATCGCGCGGATGGCCGATGCCCAGACGCAAGCGCCAGAACGCGGCGCTGCCCAATTGCTGCTGAATGTCGCGCAAACCGTTGTGACCGGCGTGACCACCGCCCTGCTTCAGTCGGATGGCGCCCGGCAGCAGATCGAGTTCATCATGTGCCACCAGAATTTCCTCCGGCGCAATGTCGAAGAACCGCGCCAGTGTCGCCACCGCGCGGCCGGAAAGGTTCATGTAAGTTGTGGGCTTCAACAAACGTAAATCGTTTGCCGCTTTGGCAACATCACCAGAAAACTTCGTTTCGTTGGCGAATGTTGCGCCCAGCTGCGCCGCCATCGCGTCGGCCCACCAGAAGCCGACGTTGTGCCGTGTCGCCGCATAACCGCGCCCGACATTCCCCAGTCCGACCAGTAAACGAAACCGCGTCACGCGTTCAATCCTTGAAATGAAAAACCCGCCGCGGCAAGTATACCTGGCGGGTTTGAACAAACATTCCGGATTATTCTGCGGACGCAGGCGACGATTGCGCCGTCGTCACCGGTTCGCCCGGAGCCGCCGCCGCTTCTTCCTCGCTCACTTCCTTGACAAGGCTAGCGCTCACCACCGTCGGGTCCTGGCCGCGCAACAGCACGGCGGTGACTCCGGATGGCAGCTTCAATGCCGACACGTGGATGGTATCGCCGACTTGTATCTCGGAAAGATCGACTTCGATGAACTCAGGCAAATCCTTCGGCAGACAAGAAATGTCCAGTTCGTTGATGACTTGATTGATCAACGCCCCGCCGAGCTTCACTGCCGGCGAAATCTCGGCATTAACAAAGTGCAACGGCACCCGGATATGGATCTTCTTGTTACCTTCGATTCGCTGAAAGTCAACGTGCAGCACCAGTTGTTTATACGGATGCATTTGCACGTCTCGCAACAATGCGCGCACGTCCTTGCCGTCGAGTTTGACGTTCAGAATCGACGAGTGAAATGCTTCCTTGCGCAGCGCGTGATACAGCGTATTGTGATCGAGCGTAATCGGTGTCGGCGCATTGTCGCCGCCGTAAAGAATGCCCGGCACATTGCCGGTGCGACGCAAACGACGGCTGGCGCCACGGCCTTCTTCCTTGCGCGACAAGGCGCTGATTTCCAGAACGGTTTGATTAGCCATAGGGCTGACTCCTTGATGTCTGCGGCCTTCCTGTCGGCAAAGAGCCGAATCGGTCGTCCGCGGTTGGCGACGAGCCTTGCGGAAGCCGCAAGGCATGGGAACCAATAAGTATAGCAATTTTTATACGGGAAGACTCGCCACAGAGCAAAAGAAAATGCCATCGCCCTCAACCCATCAGTCTTTTGTCATTGCCGCTGATTGCGGGCACCCGAAGCATGTACAATGTTTTTTCCCGTATCCTTGATATTGCGCGTTTTTCCGTGTCGACCCCTCTTGTCCGGCCTTCTTCGCCGCCGCCTTCGTTGCCTGTTCCGCCGGGTACGCCGATGCTGCCGGACTGCGTTTGGCCTACTGTGCCTCCTTCAGGCCTGCAAGCGTTGTTCGCCAACAAACTGTTTCTGAAGTTTCTGGGAGGGTCGGTGGCCCTCCATATGCTGGCGATGACGGTTCATTTTTCATTCGAAGCCCGCGCCCAGTGGAACCAACATCAGGTCATGGAAGTGGTGCTGGTCAACAGCGCCACCAAAGAAAAACCGACCAAAGCGGAGGTGCTGGCGCAGGCCAATCTCGATGGCGGCGGCAATACCGACGAAGACCGGCGCGTCAAGACACCGCTGCCGAAGTTGCCGAAAGAGAGCCAGAAAAACGAACTCGACGCGGCAACCGAGAAAAGAATGGAACTGGAGAAAGCGATTCAGGAGTTGGTGGTACAGCAGCAAGCCACCAAGAACCTTCCCATGCCATTGCCGGAAGAAGAAACGCCGCCAGCGCCCGACCGGCCCGATGCGACCAAGTTGATGAATCAGACACTGGAGCTGATGCAGTTGGAGGCGCAAATCCAGAAAGAGATGGAGGCGTATCAGAAGCGGCCACGTAAACATTTCGTCGGCTCGCGCGCGCAAGAATACCGTTTCGCTCGTTATATCGAAGACTGGCGGCTCAAAGTCGAACGCATCGGCAACTTGAATTATCCGGAAGCGGCGCGGCGCGAGCAAATCTACGGCAGCTTAAGGATGACCGTCGCCATCAACAGCGATGGCTCTGTTCACGATATCACCATCGACGAAAGTTCCGGGCACCGAATCCTTGATGCCGCCGCCCGGAAAGTCGTTGAAATGGCTTCGCCTTACGGTGCTTTCCCGGGCGATATCCGCCGCGATGTCGATATTCTCTACATTACCCGCACTTGGTCGTTTACCCGCGGCAGCGGACTGGAGACGCACTACGCGGGGCCGCGGTAAGGGCGTAGCGGGCCGGAAAATCCGGCCCTTCCCCATGATTATTTTTTCTTTTCTTCTTTGGTCTTGCTTTTCGCGCTATTGGAATCGGTCTGAGACTCTTTCTTCGCCGATGTTTTTCTGCCACTGGAGACCGTTATATCGTCGCCTAATTTTGCGATCGTTTTTTCTCCAAACCCCTTGACGTTCTGTAAATCCTGAACGGATTTAAACGGCCCGTGCTGAATACGATAATCAATAATGGCTTGGGCTTTTTCGGGCCCGATACCGGACAATGTCTGCAACTCTTCCGAGGTGGCTGTATTGATATCCACTGCGGCAAAAGCACACAGCGAAAACAGCGCAAAAACCATACCAAGAATCAATTTCTTCATGAGGGTTCCTTTTAAATAAAAAATGACAAATCAAGCCGATCGCTCGGCTTCCTTTCCCCCGTTGGCCACTTGGATTAACTACCTAAAAACAACAACGGCGAAAGCGTTAATCCGCCGTCATCGTTGAAAAATGATAATGCCCTGATTCTTGCAAGGCAAGAAAAGAGCAATGCAAAAATAACCATTACCACATCATGTGTTATTTAGCCCACGCTCCGTTAACGTTTCAATATAACGCGCCACCCCCGTAGCCACGTCGAACATCTTTGCCTTGTATCCGGTTCCCCGCAATTTTTTCAGATCGGCCTGGGTATAGCTTTGATATTTACCCACCAACTGCGGCGGAAACGGCACATACTCGATCGCGCCTTCCGCCACCCATT
>JAISPI010000126.1 GCA_031275075.1 Burkholderiales bacterium
AGGGGAGAAATGTGCGCATGCGCTAGCTCCTCGCAGGAATCTGGTATCCTTGGACGCTGTTTTTACCCTTGCTTGGAGAAATACTTGATGGATCACCGCTTACCGGCTTCTGTTGCCACTCAATCTCCCGAATTTCTGCGCGCTGCCCAACAAAACCGCGTGCTGCGCAATACCTATACGCTGTTGGCGTTGTCGCTGTTGCCGACCATCGCCGGTGCTTGGCTGGGTTCGGCGCTTAATTTCGTGGCGCTCTATATGCGCGCGCCGATCATGGCGCCGCTTTTGACAATCGCCGTGATCTTCGGCGCCTTTTTTGTCGTTAACTTACTGCGTAACAGCGTTTGGGGAATCGTCGCGTTGTTCGTCTTCACGTTCATCGCAGGTATGATGACGACGCCAATCCTGACTTACTCGGCCGGATTCCAGAACGGCGGGGTGCTGGTAGCCTTGGCAGCCGGAATGACCGCAACGATTTTCTTCGTGCTGGCTTCGATCGCTTCTGTCGCCAAGCGCGATTTTTCGTTCATGGGGAAATTCCTGTTTGCCGGAGTGATCCTGTTACTCATCGCCATTGTCGCCAACCTGTTCTTCGCGATCCCCGCGCTGTCATTGGCAATCTCGTGTGTCGCCGTGTTGATCTTTTCGGCGTACATTCTCTACGATGTCAACCGGATCGTACGCGGTGGAGAAACCAACTACATCATGGCGACTTTGTGCTTGTTTGTGAACATTTGGATCTTGTTCACCCATCTTCTGAACATCCTGCTAGCACTCGCCGGAGAGCGCGATTAAGCCGGTTCGCTTTTAGGTTCACCCAAACAAAAACCCGGGAATTCCCGGGTTTTTGTTTTCTTTCATTTGCGGCACTCGACTGATTACATGTCCATGCCCATACCGCCCATGCCACCCATACCGCCGCCCGGCATCGGGGGATCTTCTTTCGGCAGTTCAGCGATCATGCAGTCGGTCGTCAGCATCAGGCCGGCGATCGACGCAGCGTGTTGCAGCGCCGTGCGCGACACTTTGGTCGGATCGAGTACGCCCATTTCGACGAGATCGCCGTATTCACCGGTCGCCGCGTTGAAACCGAAGTTGCCTTTGTTGTCGATCACTTTGTTGACGACGACCGAGGCTTCTTCTCCGGCGTTGGCGACGATTTGACGCAGCGGCTCTTCGATCGCGCGCAGCACGATTTTGACACCGGCTTCTTGATCGCTGTTGGCTACTTTGAGGCTCTTCAGCGTCGAGCGGGCACGCAGGTAGGCCACGCCACCGCCGACGACGATGCCTTCTTCGACCGCCGCACGGGTTGCATGCAGAGCGTCTTCGACACGCGCTTTCTTTTCTTTCATTTCGACTTCGGTCGCCGCGCCAACCTTGATCACTGCGACACCGCCCGCCAGTTTGGCAACGCGCTCTTGCAGTTTTTCGCGGTCGTAATCGCTGGTCGCTTCTTCGACTTGCTTGCGGATGGTTTTGACACGCGCTTCAATGGCTTTCTTGTCGCCGGCGCCGTCGATAATCGTGGTGTCTTCCTTGCCGATCTCGATCCGCTTGGCGCGCCCAAGATCATTAAGCGTCGCGTTCTCAAGTTTCAGGCCAAGCTCTTCGGCGATCACGGTGCCGCCGGTCAAAACGGCGATGTCTTCGAGCATCGCTTTGCGGCGATCGCCGAAGCCCGGCGCCTTAACGGCGCAGGTTTTGAGGATTCCGCGAATGTTGTTGACGACCAGCGTCGCCAACGCTTCGCCGTCGATGTCTTCGGCGATAATCAGCAGCGGCTTACCCGATTTGGCAACACCTTCCAGCACCGGCAGCAGATCGCGGATGTTGGAAATTTTCTTGTCGTGCAGCAACACGTAGGGGTCTTCGAGCAGAACGGCCTGTTTGTCGGCATTGTTGATGAAATACGGCGACACATAGCCACGATCGAACTGCATGCCTTCGACAACGTCGAGTTCGTTTTCCAGCCCTTTGCCGTCTTCGACGGTGATCACGCCTTCTTTGCCAACTTTGTCCATCGCGTCAGCAATGATCTTGCCGATCGATTCATCGGCGTTGGCCGAAATCGAACCGACTTGGGCGATTTCTTTCGAAGTCGAGCAAGGTTTGCTGATCTTTTTCAATTCTTCAACGACCGCAACGACAGCTTTGTCAATGCCGCGCTTCAAGTCCATCGGATTCATGCCGGCGGCGACATACTTCATGCCTTCGCTGACAATGGATTGCGCCAGAACGGTTGCGGTCGTCGTGCCATCACCCGCCACATCGGACGTTTTACTGGCGACTTCCTTGACCATTTGCGCGCCCATGTTTTCGAACTTGTCCTTAAGTTCGATTTCCTTGGCGACCGAGACACCGTCCTTGGTGATCGTCGGCGCGCCGAAGCTGCGCTCAAGAACGACGTTGCGGCCTTTCGGACCCAACGTGACTTTAACGGCGTTTGCCAGCAGGTTGACCCCGCTGACCATTCTGTTGCGTACTTGTTCGCCAAAGCGGACATCTTTTGCTGCCATAGTGTTTCTCCTGGGAAATTCGGTAAATAACGGTTAGAACGAAGACTGATTTAGCCGACAATGCCGATCACGTCGTCTTCGCGCATGTGCAGATAGTCCTTGCCTTCCATTTTGAATTCCTGGCCGGAATATTTGCCGAAGAGCACTTTGTCGCCGGCTTTGACACCCATCGCGACAATTTTTCCATTGTCATCGGTCTTGCCCGGGCCGACAGCGACGACTTCTCCCATCGAGGGTTTTTCTGCAGCGGTGTCGGGGATGACAATCCCGCCTGCGGTTTTGCGCTCTTCTTCAACGCGCTTTACGATAATCCGGTCATGCAGAGGACGAAGTTTCATGTTAGCACTCACTCCTGTTTAAGTTGCTGTAAATAAAGGGAGGTTTCGCAAAGATACGCTAAACGCAGCCCCGGGGAGGCAATATTACTTATGCGTTGTTAGCACTCTTGCGATTCGAGTGCTAATAATAGGGATGTCGTAACCGGAAATCAAGCCATACCGCGATTTTTTTCAATCAAATACAATCGCTCGGCCAAAGAAAAGTTGGCGCGTACCTCAACCTTTGTTGAATGACGGGCGCGTACGCGACACCTTGCCGGCCCAATCGTCATCGAGCGCGGTGTGGTTCTGCATCGAAGCCAATAACGCTTCCGGGGTCGCCGCCACATGCAACATATCGAGGTGGGCGCGCGGCACGAAGCTTTCTTCAACCAGATGCCGCATCATGGCCAGCAGCGGAGCGAAGAAACCATCGACATTGAGCAGTCCGACCGGCTTGGCGTGAATATGCAGTTGCGCCCAAGTAATGATTTCAAACAATTCATCGAGTGTACCGAAACCGCCCGGCAACGCCACGAAACCGTCGGCGCGCTCTGCCATCGCCGCCTTGCGCTCATGCATGGAATCGACGGCGACCATGACTGTTGCCGCTGGATGCGCCAATTCGCGCTGCACCATGAAGCGAGGAATGATGCCGTAAGTTCGCCCACCGCCGGCAATCACCGCGTCAGCCAACGCCCCCATCAACCCCACTTGACCGCCGCCCCACACCAGTTCGATTTCGTTTGCGGCCAGATACCGCCCCATTGCTTCGGCGGCTTTGATGTAAGCAGGGCGCGCGCCGAACGCAGCGCCGCAAAACACACAAAGAGAACGCATCATGAAATTGAACGCGCCGTTTTTACTACTTCTGCGTCTGGAAATACGCCCACATCTTCTTGAACACTGGCCCCGGGCTACCGTCGCCCACGGGTTTGCCGTCGAGCATCGTGACCGCCAACACTTCCTTGCCTGAAGAAGTCAGCCACAGTTCGTCTGCCGTCAGCACTTCCTCGCGCGGTACCGGGCGCGTTTCTACCGGGATGCCAAGCATCGACGCAAATTCGAGCACAGCTTCGCAGGAAATCCCAGGCAAAATCAGATGATCCCGCGGCGGCGCCAAAATCACGCCCTTCTTAACAGCGAGAATGTTCGAGGACGACGCTTCGGTCAAAAAGCCGTCACGGAAAAGCACGGTTTCGGTTGCTTCCGCTTCGACCGAGACTTGCCGCAACAATACATTGCCAAGCAATGAAATGCTTTTGATATCGCAACGGTGCCAGCGAAAATCCTCCGCCGAAACACACGCAACCCCTTGCTCGATTTGTTCCGGTGTCGGCGTTTTCAACGGATTGACCATCATGAACACCGTCGGTGTTACTCCATGCGGAAAACCATGATCACGCGGCGCCACCCCTCGGGTGATTTGCAGATACACTGCCTGCTGCTCGTAGGGCGCCTGCCGGACCATCTCCATGAAAAGCGTTTTCCATTCGGCGGCACTTTTCGGATTGGGAATACCGACCGCCGCCAGACTGTTTTCCAGCCGCTTCAAATGTTGCACCATCCGGAACGGCCGGCGACAGTACACCGGCACCACTTCGTATACCCCATCACCAAAAATGAACCCTCGGTCAAGCACGGAAATTTTAGCTTCCGACAACGGTTTAAACACGCCGTTCAGATAAACCACTGAGTCCTGATTCATGATCTTCGCCTCTCTCCACTCAACACATCATTTGAACCATAACCGCATCGCATCCCAGCCACGGCGCAACAAACTGCCGATCGCTATGTCTTCTTGCGCCACCAACGGAAACTCCGTCACGTGTGTGCCAGCGAATTGCACCTGCATCGCGCCGACTTTCTGCCCTTTTCGAATTGGCGCTGTTAACGGTTCTTGTGTCATCAGCTTCGCCTGTAATTTATCGCCCTGCCCCTTCGGCACCGATAGATAACGATCTTCCAAGAAGCCCACCGCAACTTTCGGCGCGTCACCCTTCCACACCGGCAATGTCGACACCGGCTGACCGGCAGGATACAACTGCACCACATCGAACGCCTGATAACCCCAGTTCAACAGCTTCTGGTTTTCCGAAGCGCGGGCATGGTCAGAGGCGGCGCCGAGAACAACCGAAAGCAATCGCCGGTCGCCGCGTTTTGCCGACGCAATCAAGCACCAACCAGCGCTTTCGGTATATCCCGTTTTGACACCATCGACGTAGGGATCCATCGTCAGCAACCGATTGCGGTTTTTCTGTGTGATATTGTTATAGCGGTATTCTTTCTGCGAATAAAGCGGATAGTAGTCAGGGAAATCACGGATCAATGCCGCCGCCAGCTTTACCAAATCCGCCGCCGTCGAATAATGCTGAGGATCCGGCAAGCCGGTGCTGTTGACGAAATGCGTTTTCGTCATTCCCATTTTTTGAGCCCGCGCGTTCATCATTGCCGAAAAAGCCGTCTCATCACCCGCAATCAATTCAGCCAACGCAATCGAAGCGTCGTTTCCCGACTGAATGATCATCCCGTGCAACAACTCATCAACGCTCACCGGCACCCGTGGGTCGGCGAACATTCTTGAGCCGACTGCGCTCTTGGCTTGTTCCGAAATGGAGACCTTTTGGTTGAGACTGATCGTCTTGTCACGCAATGCGCTAAAAGCCAGATACGCCGTCATCAGCTTGGTCAGCGATGCCGGCTCCCGCGGTTCATCGGCATTAGCCGCCAGCAACACCTGATGACTCGCCACGTCGAGAAGAAGATACGACGACGCAGCGATCGTCGGCGCCGGGATAGCCGCCGGAATCGGCGGGGATGCCGGTATCGCATTCTCCACTGGAGCGGAGGCCTGCGCGACAACGCCCGTCAACGACAGTATCAGTGCAACAAGAGAAACAGCCAAAAAACGTAACATGAGGAACATCTCTTTTGAAAGTACGCGAAA
>JAISPI010000039.1 GCA_031275075.1 Burkholderiales bacterium
GGAAAACAGCAACCAGATCACCGTCAGAACAAGCCAAGGGCGCTCAAACACCCTCCGCGCCCACGGTTGTATCCACGGGACAATGCTTTCAGACTTTATCCGCATGGCGATGATCGAAAGCCGGTTGTTACGTAAGTATCGCAGACGCGACCGGATATTTACTATGGATAAAATCGACCTATCTGACAGAGTGCTCTTTTATCCCGCATCGTGGGTTCAAAAAGGCAGCTTGAAACCCGGCGGCAGCCCGGCGGTCATCGGCGCCATTTTCTCTTTCGAAACGCCTTCCACTTTACGAATCGCGTCGTTGAACGCCGCCACAATCAGATCTTCAAGCATATCGCGGTCATCCGTCAGCAGCGACGGATCAATCGTCACCTGCCGTACTTCGTGCCGCGCCGTCATCACGATTTTGACCAACCCGGCGCCGGATTGTCCTTCGACTTCTACCTGCGCCAGTTCTTCCTGCGCACGCATCATGTCTTCCTGCATTTTTTGCGCCTGCTTCATCAAATTACCAAGTTGACCTTTCATCATTACCATTTACCTTTCAACGCATTACAACCGATTATTAAAGTCATTTGTCAAATAATTTCCGCTCGTCATATCGTGCTACGAAGCCGTTGGAGCAGCGGAAACATTGGCCTGCGCTTCAGCGGGTTGCTCCGAAACGGATTGCGCCACGGGTTGTACAGTCTCCCAACGCACTTCCCCGCCCTCTTTCTCCAGCGCCTGCACAAAAGCGTCGCGGCGAAACGCTTCTTCGGTATCGCGTTGCGCCTGTTCGCGGTTTTGCCGCTGCTGGGTCGCCAGCGATCCGTTGGTTGCGTCGGCCATCTCAAACGCTAACTGAAAACGTTGGCCGCTCGCCTCCTCCAACGCTTTTTTCAACTTGTCTGTATTTGTCTTATTCGCCAAATGGCGTTGCGCTTCCGGCAACGCCAGCGTCAACACTCCGTTGGCAAAGCTGCGCCATTCGGTGTGCGCCGCCAGTTGCGCCACCATTCCCTTCAGCCCCAAACCGGCAATCCAGTTCGACCAATCGGCGCCGGAAGCGGGAAAGGTGGAAACTGAGGTGGAAACTGAGGTAGACGCTGCAGCAGGCTCTACTCCCCTCTCCCCCTGCGGGAGAGGGGGGAGGGTTTCAGTTTTCGGTTGCGATGGCGCGGCTTTTTCTGCTGTTTTCTCAGATGCCACTGTTTTCGCCTGCCCCGCTCTGCCTTCCTGCCGAACGGGAGCGGACGCGGCAGAAACCGATGACGGCGTTCCCGGCGTAAACGCCAGCAGACGCAACAGCGTCATGCTCATCCCCATCGTCTCATCGGGTGCCAGCGCCAGATCGGCACGTCCCTGCAAGGCAATCTGATAAAAGAGTTGAACCTCTTCCGCCGAAAAATGCGCCACCAGCGCCGCAACATGGGCGCTGTCTTCAAAACCACTCGTTGCTTCCGGCACCACTTGCGCGACCGCGATCCGGTGAAACAACGCAATCAATTCATCAAGCACCGCGCCAGCGTCCAGCCCGCGCGCCGCCAATCCATCGGCTTCCGCCAGCAGCGCGGCGCCATCGTGCGCCGCCAGCGCCTCGACCAGCCGGTAAACATAATCGCGGTCAACCGTCCCCAGCATCGCCCGCACCTGCGTCTCCTGTACGCTGCCGGCGCCGTAAGCAATCGCCTGATCGAGCAACGACAACGCGTCGCGCAGCGAACCGCGCGCTGCTCTGGCGATCAATGCCAGCCCGCCACCGTCGAACACGATTTTCTCCGCCTCCAGAATGTACGCCAGCCGCGCCTTCACCTGCTCGGCCGGCAAAGGTTTCAGCGAAAACTGGAGGCAACGCGACAACACCGTCACCGGGATTTTCTGCGGATCGGTCGTCGCCAGAACGAATTTGACGTGCTCCGGCGGCTCTTCGAGCGTCTTCAGCATCGAATTGAACGCCGCCTTCGACAGCATATGTACTTCGTCAATCAGATAAACCTTGTAACGTCCGGCCGTCGGTGCGTAGCGGGCGTTATCGAGGATCTCGCGCATGTTGTCGATGCCGGTGTTCGATGCCGCGTCGAGTTCGAGCAAATCGACAAACCGCCCCTCGTCAATCGCCGTACAGGCAGCGCACTGCCCGCACGGCGTCGCCGTCACGCCCTGCTCGCAGTTGAGACTCTTCGCCAGAATCCGCGCCAGCGTGGTCTTGCCGACGCCGCGCGTACCGGTCAGCAAATAAGCGTGGTGGACGCGGCCCCTTTCCAGCGCGTTTTGCAACGCCGTTACCACATGGGACTGCCCGACCAGTTCCGCGAAAGTCCGGGGACGCCATTGGCGGGCAAGCGCTTGATAACTCATGTCGGATATTCTGGAAAAAGGCGGCGTCGGATCGGGCAAAGGATTATTTTATCGCACACCGTCCGGCTACTCTTCTCCCCTCGCCCGCCTTGCGGGAGAGGGGTTGGAGAGAGGGATGCGCTATGATAAAAGGGTGGCGAGCCGAACCCCCGGCACTTACACAAACTCGTTAGGGCTGCTTCCTTCCGAACCTGACCCGGTTGGCGAGCGTGCAATGCGGGGCGACCCGCCGAAATCGGTTTTTCTCCAATACAGGAAGGCCGGATTATAGCGGGGCTTTCACTTTTTGGGGTGGGGCCAAGAATCGCCCCATTTTGCTCGCAATAGTGTCATTTTTGGATTCCGGCTTGGTAAATCCTGAAATCCTGCTTCATAAATCTTCGGCAACACCCTCAAAACACCACAATATGTAGTAGTTTAACAACATTCGTTCAACTAGCTGTTGCATAAATGCAATTTTTACAAATTTTACAAAAATAGAAACCCTTTATCCATAGAACATAGAAAGACTTCGGCTATAATCGCCCCGATGTCAAAACACACCTTCTTCCGAAGGCGGCAGCAGGCATCGCGGCACGGTTTATCTCGCACCGGCATTCGGTTCGTGTTCAGGTTTTGCCGTAATCTGCTGTTACTGCCTGTGTTGGCGCTTCTGGCCTGTGACCACCCGCCGACACCGCCATCGTCTTCCCTCTTTATGGCTGAAGCTCAGGCCGCTACGTACCGGAACGACTTTCCCGCGTTCTCGGTGTTGACGGTCGCCTTCTGCTCCGATCCGGCGAGCTGGTTCGTCAGCGGCAATGGCGAATTCGCTGGTTTTGAATACGACTTGCTGGAAAAATTCACGCAGGAAGTACAATTAAAGCTCCACCCCACGGTCGCTCAAAACAGCGTCGAATTGCGAACTTCCCTCAAAAAAGCCCGAGCCAGCCTCAGCACCGGCCTCTACCGGCCGAACCAAGGAGAAGATGACGGCATTATCTGGACCGACAGTTTTTACACCGCCGAACCCATCATCGTTTACAACACCGATATCCGCCGCCCCAAGGGCTGGGAGCAGATTACCGGCGATACCATCGCGTACCTTGAAAAGTCCGGAATGGAGCCGTTGATCGCAGAATTGTCAAAGACGCACCCTGGCATCCGCTGGAAACCGGTCGCGGCGCCTTCCACCGACGCGCTGTTGGCACAGGTTGATGAAGGCACTTTTCCTTACGCGCTGGTCGCATCGCACAAAGCCGCGCTCGCTCGCAATATCTACCTGAACTTCGCAACCGCGTTTTCGACCGGCACTGAAATCGAATTGGCCTGGGCGTTACCTGCCAACAAACGCTATCTGCTCGATACCCTGAACGCCTTCATCGCTCGTTCCAAGGAAGACGGCCTGATTGACCGGCTCGCCGAGCGTTACTTCCATCCTCCTCAAAAAGTACAGCGGTTTGATGCCGGCGTCTTTCAGGAACGCATCCGCAACGATTTGCCGCAGTTGCGTCCGCTGTTCCACCGTGCTCAAGAAACCTCCGGAGTTGAATGGCGCTTGCTGGCGGCCGTCGCTTACCAAGAATCGCAATGGGATCCCCTTGCCACCAGTGAGACAGGTGTGCGCGGCTTCATGCAGATCACTCTGGATACAGCCCGCTTCCTCGGCGTCAAAGATCGGCTTGATCCCGACGAGAGCGTTCAAGCGGCTGCCGGTTACCTGAGAAGCCTCAAAGAACGCTTGCCGAGCGATATTGTCGAACCGGATCGCACCTGGATGGCGCTCGCTTCCTATAACATCGGCCTCGGACACCTTGAAGACGCCCGCAGACTGGCGCGTGAACAGGGGCTTGATCCCCGTCTATGGAAAAACATCAAACAAACGCTGCCGCTTCTGGCGCAACCGGAATATTACAGCCGCGCCCGTCACGGCTACGCGCGCGGCGGCATGCCTGTTGCTTTCGTTGACCGGGTTCGCGCCTACTACGACATCCTGCTGCGGCAGGAACC
>JAISPI010000040.1 GCA_031275075.1 Burkholderiales bacterium
GTGTACCGCTGGTGGGTTTTTCGTTAAGTCAAGCCTCAAGCAGCGCCAAATCTCAGGTGAACGGGTACAATACAAACACCGTTTTTTTATCTGTCATCACTTGGCTGTCACTCAAGGAGCAACGCCTATGTCCCTCGTTTCCATGCGCCAACTTCTCGACCACGCCGCTGAGCATGGTTATGGTTTACCCGCTTTCAACGTCAACAATCTCGAACAAGTCCAGGCCATCATGGCCGCAGCGCACGAAACGGACAGTCCGGCCATCATGCAAGCCTCCGCCGGCGCCCGAAAGTACTCCGGTAGTGTGTTTTTACGCGAGTTGATTGCCGCCGCTGTTGAAAGTTACCCGCACATTCCAGTCGTCATGCATCTGGACCACGGCCAATCGCCGGCGTTATGCCTGTCCGCGATGCGAATGGGCTTTTCAAGCGTGATGATGGACGGCTCGCTTAAGGAGGATGGAAAAACCGTCGCCGACTTTTCGTATAACGTCGCGACCACGACAAAAGTCGTCGAAATGGCGCACTCGATCGGCCTTACCGTCGAGGGCGAACTGGGTTGTTTAGGCTCGCTGGAAACATTGCAGGGCGACAAAGAAGACGGTCACGGCGCGGAAGGAAAATTGTCGCGTGAAGCGTTGCTGACCGATCCGGCACAAGCAGCCGATTTCGTACGCGCGACTCAGGTCGATGCGCTGGCGATAGCGATTGGCACTTCGCACGGCGCTTACAAATTTTCGCGCAAGCCGACCGGCGACATTCTGGCCATCGAGCGGATCAAGGACATTCACGCCAAAATCCCGAATACCCATTTGGTCATGCACGGCTCGTCGTCGGTGCCGCAGGAATACCTCGCCGAAATTCGCAAGTACGGCGGCGACATGAAAGAAACCTACGGCGTGCCGGTCGAAGAAATCCTGCAAGGCATCAAATACGGCGTGCGCAAGATCAACATCGACACCGACATCCGGCTAGCGATGACGGCAGCGATCCGCCGCTTCTTTGTTGAAAACCCGTCCAAATTCGACCCGCGTGAATATTTGAAGCCCGCCCGTGAAGCCGCCAGCGCCTTGTGCAAACTGCGCTACGAACAATTCGGTTGCGCCGGTATGGCGTCAAAAATCAAACCGATAAGCCTCGACGTGATGGCTTCCCGCTATCAAAAAGGAGAACTTGCTCAAGTAACCCGCTAACGAAAAATTTTCTGCCTTCAACGACGATTGTCTTCTGACGTATTTATTTAATCAAGGAGAAGCCCCATGCATCTGTTCAGCTATCACAACCCGACGACCATTTTTTTCGGCAAAGGGCAGATCATTGCGGTACGACGCGCCATTCCCGAAAAACACAAAGTGCTGGTACTTTATGGCGGCGGTAGCGTCAAGAAAAACAGCGTGCTCGACCAGGTTCGAGCTGCACTAAACAAACATACCTTTCTCGAATTTGGCGGCATCGAACCCAACCCCAGCTATGAAACGTTGAGAGGCGCTGTCGAACTGGCCAAACGCGAAGGGATTGATTACCTGCTGGCTGTCGGCGGCGGTTCGGTGGTCGATGGCGCCAAATTCATCGCTGCCGCGGTTCCGTTCGAAGGCAAGGATCCTTGGGACATCGTCGAGAAACACGCCCCGATCACCAAAGCGCTGCCGCTGTCGTGCGTGCTGACACTGCCGGCAGCAGGCTCGGAAAGTAACAACAACGCTGTGATTTCGCACACGGCCAAAGGAATCAAACGACCGTTCTCGCATCCACTGCTGTATCCGGTATTTGCGGTACTCGACCCGACAACAACCTACACCTTGCCGCTCAAACAAATTGGTAACGGTGTTGTCGATACATTCGTTCATGTTGCCGAACAATATCTGACCACGCCTGCTCAGGCTTTCGTTCAGGACTATTACGCCGAAGGGCTGCTCAAAACGCTGCTTGAAGTCGGGCCGCAGACATTGCAACATCCGCTTGACTACGAAGCGCGCGCCAACTTTATGTGGGCAGCCAATCAGGCACTAAACGGTTTGATCGGTGCTGGCGTGCCGCACGACTGGAGCACACACGCCATCGGCCATGAATTGACCGCCATGTACGGCTTCGACCACGCACAAACACTGGCAGCGATTCTTCCGCACAACCTGTGCGTGCGCCAAAAAGCCAAACGCGCCAAATTGTTGCAATACGCCCGGCGGGTCTGGCAAATCACGGAAAGCAACGAAGAAAAAGCGATCGATATGGCTATCGAAAAAACCGCATCGTTTTTCGAAACGATGGGACTGAAAAGCAGCTTGGCAAAGCTGGGGGTCGAGCGCGACGTTATCGAGAAATTGCCGGCGCGGCTGCAGGAACATGGCCTGACCGCGCTTGGGGAGCATGGCGAAGTTACCCCAGTCGTCGTTAAACAGATTTTGAAAGCAAGTATGGACGCTTGATCCGGATTTTTCCTCATGAAAACGGGCGCCTTGGCGCCCGTTTTTTTACCGCCTCACGATTCGCCACGAAAGAACAATGCGCCTCACGGCATGTCGTCCTCACTTATTAGAGGTTGGAATGGGGTATCCTAACCATGACACTCGCTGGCGTTTACCACCAACAGTTCCCTTGCCTGTTCGCCGCGTTTGCCTTTGAGTAAAACGCTTTGCCCTGCCGCCAATGGTTTCAGAATGGCCGCGTTGACATCTTCAGCGCGCGTCAGCGCGATACCGTTGGCGCTTTGCAGTACGTCACCGGCGCGTAAACCAAGCATTGCGGCGTGTCCGTTATCGGTGCGCACAGTCAGGCTGCCATCTTTGGCTTCCAGCAGCGCGTAAAACGTTTCCGGTTGCATCAAAGCGCCTTGCAGTAATTCTGTATTGAGGCGCACAACGCCGCCTTTGAAATCGGCTGGAACGCACCCGCTGCCTAAGGAAGATGTAACGGAAGATGCGGCGGGAGATGTCTTGTCGGTCGCTGTCGCGAGTTTTCCTCCGCTTTTTTCCGCGTGTTCCTGCCGCAACACCACCCGCCGTTCCGCGCCTGATGGTTCGCGGAGGGTGATGGCATTCGGCTCGATCCGGGTCAGCGTTGCTTGTCCGGCCACGCTATCGCCGACTCTGGCAATGTACACGCCCTGCCCGACTCGGAACACGGCGTAACCCTGCCCTTCATTTTCAGCGATTAAGCCCAGCAGACGCAGTTCGCCGTCAAGAACGATATTTTCGGATTTTCTCGCCGGCGCAGTCGACGCACTGCCAAACAACGGGATCGCACGCAGTACGGCGGTCTCAGTAGCCGCCGGTGTGACATGAACGGGTTTCGGCCCCCAGGCGTACCACCCCCAATAAGCAACCGCCGCCGCCAGCGCAACAGCGCCAAGCGCCACAGCCAACCCGCTCGCAAAAAGCGCCAGTCTTTCACGCAGACGGGGAACGCGGGAAGCAGGACGGGAGGACGGCTGAAAAGTCATGAACTTGGCAGTGGGTTTAGCTACGGGCTAAGCAAACACAAGAACAGAATATCTGTATTGTACACATCCAGCACGTTCTTCGCCCTATCATATCCCGTGAAATGTCCGGGCACCCGCTATAATTGTCTCATTCGTTTTTTGCCCTGATACGCTGTAAGTATTAACGATCTACTGAGAAGCTGATGACTGTTTCAATCAAAACTGCCGATGAAATCGCCGCAATGCGGGTTGCTTGCCGGCTCGCGTCGGAAGTGCTCGACTACATCACGCCTTACGTCAAAGCAGGTGTGACGACCGCCGAACTCAATCGGCTGTGCCACGATTATCAGGTCAATGTCCAGGGTGTTACGCCGGCGCCGCTCAACTACGCGCCGCCCGGACACACACCCTATCCGTCATCAGTGTGCATTTCACTCAATCACGTTGTCTGTCACGGTATCCCAAGCCAGAAAAAACTGAAAACGGGCGACATTTTGAATATTGACGTCACCGTAATCAAGGATGGTTTTTACGGTGATTCGAGCCGGATGTATTGTGTCGGCACACCATCGATTTTGGCCAAACGTCTGGTCGACACCGCCTATCAAGCGATGTGGCTCGGCATCCGCGCTGTGCGCCCCGGCGCACGCTTGGGCGATATCGGCCACGCCATCCAATGTTTCGCTGAAGGCCAACATTTTTCGGTCGTGCGTGAATTTTGTGGACACGGCATCGGCCGCCAATTTCATGAAGACCCGCAAGTATTGCACTATGGCAGCCCCGGTACCGGCCTCGAATTACGGAAAGGCATGATCTTCACCATCGAGCCGATGATCAACGCCGGTCGTCACCATCTGCGCACGCTGGCCGATGGCTGGACGGTTGTAACTGCCGACCATTCGCTGTCGGCGCAATGGGAACATACCGTGCTCGTCACTGACAACGGCGTTGACGTGCTTACAGTCTCCGCCGGCACGCCACCACCGCCTGCTTCCTGATGATGAATGTTGCCGGTTCTTTCCTGACGCCGGAGCAACTGACAACGCACAGAACGGCGTTGAGCGATGCGCGATGCGCTTTACGCGACGCTTTCATGGCGCATCCCGATACATCGCTGCTGATTCGCCGACACAGCTCGCTCGTTGACCGTCTGCTGCGCACATTATGGCGCTCACTGCCCGCCGCTGTTATCCGCCGCAATACGCTGATTGCCACCGGCGGTTACGGGCGCGGCACGTTGTTTCCTTATTCCGACATTGACACTGCCGTCATCCTTTCGGAACCGCCAGATGACACGACTCGCGCAGCCCTCGCCTGGTTTGAAACCGCATTGTGGGATGTTGGGCTTGCCGCCAGTCATGTTGTGCGTACCTTCGATGAATTACACAACATCGACGCGCTTGATATTACGGCGCAAACCGCGCTGGTTGAGCACCATTATCTTGCTGGTTCGCGGTCGTTGTACTGCCGTTTCGAGGAAACGCTTGCGGAACGGCTGACTTTCTCCCGTTTTTTTGAGGCCAAGTGTTTCGAGCAGGAGCAGCGCCATCTGAAATACCGCGACGCGCTTTACAATCTTGAGCCGAATTTGAAAGAAAGTCCCGGCGGTCTGCGCGATGTACACGTATTGCGCTGGCTGACTCGTGCTGCCGGTCTCGGTGCTCATTGGCGGCAAATCGTCGAGCGCGGTCTACTTACCGCTGCCGAGGCACGCGCTTTACAACAGCACGAACACTGGCTTAACACCTTGCGCGTCCGGCTGCATTACTTGGCGGGCCGCGCCGAAGAACGGCTGCTTTTCGATCATCAGACCGCGCTTGCCGAACAAATGCACATCACAGGCAAAGGATTGCGCCGTCCCGGTGAAGTTCTGATGCAACGTTATTACCGCGCCGCGCAAACCATCCGCCGCATCAATACCTTGTTGCTTCAGACTCTCGACGAACGTTTTGCGCCGCTACCGGAAATCCAGCCGCTTGACACACATTTCACACAACGCGGCGATCTGCTCGACATCGACGATCCGCAGCGACTGATACATACGCCGTCGGTTTTGTTCGACACCTTTTTGCACTGGCAGCACCGCGCTGAAATTGCCGGTCTTTCGTCCCGCACATTGCGCGCGTTAAACAGTGCCCGTTCTTTGATCAATCGTGCTTTTCGATCTGATCCGGCCAACCGCGCCAAATTCATCGATATCTTCCGGGCGCCGCGCGGCATCTTGCACACATTGCGGATGATGAATCTCTATGGCCTGCTCGGACAATACTTGCCGTCGTTCGGTCGTATCGTCGGACAAATGCAACATGATCTTCTTCATGTTTACACCGTCGATGAACATACCCTGATGATGGTGCGCAATCTGCGGCACTTCAAAGACGACAACTACGCCTACGAATACCCTCTGTGTTCACGGTTGATGAATGACTTTGCGCGCCCTGAGGTTCTGTATCTGGCTGCCTTATTCCACGACATTGCCAAAGGCCATGGTGGTGACCATGCCCTGCGTGGCAGCTTCACCGCTCGCCGTTTCTGCGCACAGCACCCCATCCCGAAAGACGACGCGGCATTGATTGTCTGGCTGGTGCGTAAACATCTGCTGATGTCACTCGTTGCGCAAAAGGAAGATATTTCCGACCCGGATGTTGTTGCCCGCTTTGCGAAGCGCGTCGGTTCAGAACGCCGTCTGATCGCGCTGTACCTGATGACCGTCGCCGACATTCGCGCCACCAGCCCCAAAGTGTGGAGCCCTTGGAAAGCGCAGCTGCTTGAAACCCTTTTTCTTGCTGCCCGTGCTTATTTGCATCAGGGTAGCAGCGACGACATTGATTCGATTGCACAGAAGCAACATGATGTATGCGAACAGTTACAGGCAAGCGGAATGAAAGAGCCGTCTGCCTTATGGCAAACCCTCGACACGGCTTATTTTCAGCGCCACAGCATCGACGACTTGTGTTGGCACGCCGCCGAATTGCATGATTGCCTCAATGCGAAAGAACCGATTGTGCGTGTCCGGCCATTGCCGCAAGAGGCTGGTTTGAAAATGATGGTTTACTTATGTGACCGTCCCGGCTTGTTCGCACAACTGTGCCATTTTTTCGGGCGTCACCATCTGAACATTCTCGATGCGCGCATCCATACGACACGTCACGGTTACGCGCTCGACACTTTCGCTGTCCACACATCCGATCCGCATTACGCCGATACTGCCGCACATTCTTTCCTGGAAGAATCATTGAGTCGTTTTCTGCAACAACCACCACCCACCGCTCCGCCACCGATGGGGAGAAAGAGCCGCCAGTTGCAGCATTTTCCGTTAACGCCGCACGTTCATATTACCCCCGACGACGATCAACCTCGCTACCTTCTCGAAATCCTCGCCGGTGACCGCACCGGCTTACTCGCTCATCTGGCTCATGTGCTGGCCAACGCCGGAATCAACGTCGAAAGCGCCCGCATCAATACCTTGGGCGAACGCGTCGAGGACGTTTTCGTGATTTCCGGCGAAG
>JAISPI010000096.1 GCA_031275075.1 Burkholderiales bacterium
TCCGCCATTTCGGCTTGCGTTGTGAAATACTGTTCCGGCGTGAAGCGTTGCGGGCGACGGGTGTCCGATAACGTGTAGCCTTCGGAAATGCAAACGCGCGCGTCGTGCGCCCGGAAATCGTCGCGGGTTTTGAATTGCACCGGATGGGTGGCGACGAGCGGAAGGTGGAGGCGGCGCGCCAGGTCGGCACAGGCGGCCACCAGCAGATCATCGTCGGCATGACCGGCGCGCTGTACTTCGAGATAGAAACGGTCGGGGAAAATCCGCGCCCAGGAACGCGCCCAGGTTTCGGCGGTTTCAGTGTCCCCTTGCAACAACGCTTCGCCGATCTCGCTGCCACGCGCGCCGGCAATCAACAGCAGACCTTCATGGTGTTCGTGCAACCATTCCGGGGCGATACCGACTTGTCCGTGGTGCGCTTCCTGCGTTTGATAAGCGCGCGTCAACAGAGCACATAGATTCAGATAACCGGTACGCGACTGCACCAGCAACAACATTCGATACGGCGCAGCGCGCGGTTTTTTCTGGACGATGCTGATTTCGGCGCCGACGAGCGGTTTGATACCGGCTTTACGCGCAGCTTTGTAGAATTTGATCAGCCCAAAAAGATTGTTGAAATCGGTCATTGCCAGCGCCGGCATGGCGTCGGCGCTGGCAGCGGCGACAGCCTCATCAATGCGCAGGATGCCGTCAACGATGGAAAATTCGCTGTGACAACGCAAATGAACGAAACGAGGAGCGGCAACGGTCACGGCAGATTCTTTCGGCGGCGAGTGTTAAAATCCGGCGACTTTTGACGTGAACGTTTTGGCATGAACATTACAGCCGGAAAATCAACAGATCGACTTATGAAACGACTTTTCTTCAGTCTTGCTATTTTAACAGCGGTTACGGGGTGTGCGGTGACAGAACCCGTGAAGAAGCCAACAGCCGTGCCGCCGGATGGCGGCGGATTCGTCGGCGCACCAGTGGAAACGCCTCCTGCCGTCGAGCCGCCGCGTCCCAAACACAATCTTTCCGGTTTTCCGTTGCCGTATCGGCAAGGCTATGACGACGGTTGCAACAGTGCCCAGAGCGCCGAACGTAAAGACGCGCAACGGTTTGCGCGCGATATGGATTACCGGATAGGCTGGCAGGACGGCTATGCGCTGTGCGCTCCCAAAAAATAACCTGTACGCTGTGATTGCAACATGAATTCGCCGGTTCTTTTCATTGCGGTCGCGGTTATTTGGGGCTCGACTTGGCTGGCCATCACGGGGCAATTGGGTGTCGTTTCGCCGGCGGTGTCGGTGACGTACCGTTTTGTGATTGCGGCGGCGATTCTGTTGGTGTGGTGTTGGCAACGTGGTGTGCCGCTGCGTTTCCCGTGGCGGGTACATGTCGCTTTGGCAGGACAGGGCGCATGCTTGTTCAGCCTCAATTATTTGAGCATTTACATCGCGGAACAGTACATCTCGTCAGGGCTGGTGGCGATTCTTTTCTCGTTGCTGGCGGTCTTGAATGTATTTGGCGCCCGTTTGCTGTTTGGCGCTCAACTGACCGGGCGCACCGTCATCGCCGCCATACTGGGCGTCAGCGGTGTGACACTGATGTTTTTCCCGGAATTTGGAATGATGAACAACCATCCGGAAGTGCTCAAGGGCATCGCGTTTGCGGCGCTCGGCACCTTGATCGCTTGTGGCGGCAACATGATGGCGATCCGTAACCAACGCGCGGAAGTGCCTGTGTGGTCCGGAACGGCGTGGGGAATGGTATACGGCGCAGCAATTTCGGCGCTTGTCGGGGTGGTGATGGGCGTCGAATGGACGTTTGATGCGCGTCCGATGTACATCTTTTCGTTGCTGTATCTGTCGGTGTTTGGAACTGTTGTGGCGTTTCTGTGCTACTTGACGTTGCTTAAACGCGAGGGCGCCGGTCTGGCTTCATACGTCAATGTGGTCGCGCCAGTGGTGGCGTTGCTGCTTTCGACGCTGTTCGAAAATTACCAGTGGACAGGGATTGCCGCTCTTGGCGCCGCATTGGCTTTCGCCGGAAATTATCTGACGATGCGGCGAAACAGGTAACAGGGGGCAAAAAAACAATTTAACCGCAAAGAACGCGAAATCTTTGTCATCTTTGCGGCTAGAATCTGGTATCCAAACCTTAAGTTTTCAGAAGGAGTGTTTTCATGGAGCGTTTTCTGCTTCACGCTTTGGGCGGCGTGACCCTGATTCTTGGCCTGTTGCTTGCCTCTTTACCTAGCGCGTTTGCCGGACAGAATATTGTTATTAACACCTCGATAAATCATAGCGTTGCCGGCAACGGCGATTCGTCAAACAACGGGGCATGGCCGGCCGGTGGGTTTTCCCATTTCCCGGCCAGTGTCGAGGGCAACAGCGTCACGGTCAACAGTGGTGGCAAGGTAGACGAGGTGGATCTGAGGGTTTACGGCGGTGCTGCCTATGGAATTTCCGGTGTCGTTACAGTTACAGGCAACCGTGTTACGGTCAACAGCGGCGGCATCACGAGAGATGTTATCGGCGGCTTTGCCAGTGGCGGCGTCAATACTACCGCTGTGGGTAACAATGTCACCATCAGCGGGGGATCGGCAAAAGAAGTCAGCGGCGGATATGCCATAAGCAGCACTATGGCTACCGCGACAGACAACACGGTCACCGTCAGCGGAGGCACGATAAGCGGGGATATTTACGGCGGGTTTGCTTACGCGGGTACCAACACCGGCAATGAAACGGACACGGGCAATTCCGCGGCCACAGGCAACACCATCACCATCAGCAGCGGTACGATCAACGGGCATGTTTACGGTGGGCTGGCTTATAACGATATCAGCGCTCCCGCATCCACAAGCAACACCATTATTCTCGGCGGTAATCCGACTTTTGGAACAGACTCCGCTCTTGTCGGCGGCCATAGGGTTGGTAGCCGTGGCGATGTTTTCACCGGCAATACCTTGAAGATACACAACTACACAGGGTCGGCGGTGAAGCGCATCTGGAATTTCGCGTCCTATGATTTTCTTTTGCCTGTTTCTTTGGAACCTTTGAAAGTGACTGAGCGGGTGTACTTCGAGAGAAGCGGGGGTGATGCCGAAACCTCCCGCGTCACCAACGTAAACCTAACGGAAGGCGGCAGCGCACCGAAAGTAGGGGACAAGATCACTTTGATTCATGCGGTGGGCGGTTTCAA
>JAISPI010000155.1 GCA_031275075.1 Burkholderiales bacterium
CCGCAGCATGTTTTGGCGCGCGGCTATGCGATTGTCACCGGTGCCGATGGCCGGCCGGTGCTTGATGCGGAAACGTTGTGCGCAAACGATCCGGTAGATATTGCATTAGCGCGTGGAAGGGCCGCGGCCACCATCGATAATGTCTTTCCGAACGAAGAGCGGTAATGCTTAGAACGGTCTTGATTCAAGTATGTGCCGGTAAATCATTCCCCTCCCCCACTCCTCCCGCAAAGCGAGCGAGGGGATAAAAATATGTTTTTTGCGGCCTCTTCCGGCATTTAACGTCAACAGCAAACCGACAACTCCGGCTATACTGGTGGCCGGTTTCGACCCCAAAATCCGACCCATCATGAGTTCTCTCTCTTCTCTGCCGTTCACCAAAATGCATGGCCTGGGCAATGATTTCGTCGTGCTTGACGGCATTTCGCGGCCTTTTGCATTAAGCCGCGAAACTTTGCGACAACTGGCGCATCGGCGTTTTGGTGTCGGTTGTGACCAAGTTCTGTTGATTGAACCCACTTCCAAAAAGGACGCCGATTTCCGCTACCGTATCTTCACCAGCGACGGCAGTGAAGTCGGGCAGTGCGGTAACGGTGCGCGTTGTGTCGCTGTGTTTGCCTACACCCACGGATTGACCCAAAAACGCACACTGCGTCTGCAAGTCGAGTCCGGCGTGATCGAAACGCATATCGAAGACGACGGCCAAGTCAGTGTCGATATGGGGCCGCCGCGTTTCGATCCGGATGAAATTCCATTCATCGGCGGCACCCGCGCGATCGTCGAGTCGCTTGATCTGTTCGGTGAAAGCATTGCCATCACCGCGCTGTTGATGGGCAATCCGCACGCGGTACAGGTTGTGCCCAACATCACCGAAGCGCCCGTTGACTCTCAGGGGCCGTTCATTGAAACGCACGTTCGTTTTCCGAAAGGCGTCAACGCATGCTACATGCAAGTACGCAACCGCTCCCACATCCGTATCCGGGTCTGGGAACGCGGCGCCGGTGAAACGATGGCCTGCGGCACCGGTGCTTGTGCCGCCGTTGTCGCCGGCATCCGCCGCGAATTGCTCGACCGCCATGTCGAAGTCGAAACCAACGGCGGATTTTTAACCGTGATGTGGCCGGACGATGACGCTTCGGTGATCATGCATGGCCCCGTCGAAACCACCTTTGAAGGCATCTGGCAACCTCCCTTCTGATTTTTTCCTCTATGACTTTTGTTTCCCCGGACGATCTTCTCCATGAACCCCAATACCGTCCTCGATTTTTTGCGCGACCATCCGCAATTTCTTGAAGACAATGCCCATTTGCTCTACAACGCACCGGCCTGGTCACAGGATGGCCGTGTGTTATCGTTAACCGAGCGACAGTTGCGCACGCTGCGTGAAAAAAATACGGCGCTCGAGCGGCAGTTGCGCGATATGCTGCGCGCCGGCACCGACAACGATGTGATCGGCGAACGGCTGCATCGCGTTACGCTGGCGTTTTTCGCGGCCAACAACTTAACGATGGCACTTGCCGTATTACGGCAAAGCCTCAGCGAAGACTTTCAAGTGCCGTGCATCGCCGTGCGCTTATGGGCAACACCGGACAATACAGTACGGCATATCGCCGAGTGCATGCCGGTCTCTGTCGAAATTCAGGAATACACCGATGCGCTGGATGCGCCCTACTGCGGCCGCGACGTCAGTGGCGAAGTCAGAAGCTGGTTTGACGGTACCAAAGCATTGGGATCGTTCGCGCTGATTCCGTTGCGTACCCGGCAGACATTCGGCCTACTGGCGCTGGCCAGTCCCGACGAACAACGCTTTCCGCCCGGCATGGGAACGGTGTATCTGACGCGGTTATCGGAACTGGCAAGCGTGGCGTTGGAACAGCATTTGTCGTTTTGATATATCAGGGAATTTAACCGCAAAGAACGCAGAGAGCACAAAGAACACCTAACATTTTTTCGGTCTTTGCGGTCTTTGCGGTAAAAACGATTTTCTTCGCGCCTTCACATCTCCGCGCGAGATGGTTTTCTGGATTGCTTCCCGCCACGCTGCGCTCGCGGTCGCAATGACGGCGGCGCGCTTTCGTGGGAATGACGGCATCCTCTCCCTTAATCCCTCTCACGCTTTCGGGAGAGGGGAAACAAGGCGCGGGAATGACGGCGGCGCTGGATTCCCGCTTTCACGAGAATGACAATGGGGTTAGCTCCTGATTTACTCCTGATTTACGATCCCCGATCTCTACTCCTGAACGGTTGACCTTAAAAAACGTCGAGATTACAATAATACGTTTCGCTGGAGGGGTGCCCGAGTGGCTAAAGGGGGCAGACTGTAAATCTGTTGGTGTAACGCCTACGTTGGTTCGAATCCAACCCCCTCCACCAAAGTTGTTTGGCATGAGAAATTGTGGCGTCGGCGCGTGACCGAAGTGACGTAAGCGCAGCTTTGCCAAAGGAAAAGCGGGTGTAGCTCAATGGTAGAGCAGAAGCCTTCCAAGCTTACGACGAGGGTTCGATTCCCTTCACCCGCTCCAGCGTTGTGTTTGTAAGTGTTTGAAAAATAAGCGTTTATTGTGTCAAATGAGGTGTCAGATCGGCAGTGGACGCGGAGATTGACGGAAAACAGGCGGCAGAACAGTCGCCCATGTAGCTCAGTGGTAGAGCACTCCCTTGGTAAGGGAGAGGTCGCGTGTTCAATCCACGCCATGGGCACCACGAGCGGTACCCGACCGAGGTTGGTTGGGATGCCGGAATCGACAAACGGTTGAAGGTTAGTCAAGAGACGAAGGAGTTGGTGAAATGGCCAAAGGAAAATTTGAGCGGACGAAGCCGCACGTGAACGTTGGAACGATTGGGCACGTTGACCACGGGAAGACG
>JAISPI010000013.1 GCA_031275075.1 Burkholderiales bacterium
GGTTCCGGCATTGGCAAAGGAGGTATGCTGACCAAAGTGCTCGCCGCCAAACGTGCGGCTCGCTCTGGCGCTTCGACCGTGATTGCCAGTGGCCGTGAAAAAGAGGTGCTAACCCGTCTCGCGCAAGGCGAACGAATCGGCACCCAACTGATTGCCGAAACGGCAACCTTGCTCGCGCGCAAACAATGGCTTGCCGATCATTTACAACTGGCGGGAAAACTCTATCTCGATGAAGGCGCGGCGAAGGCGTTAACGAAAGAAGGCAAAAGCCTGTTGGCGATTGGCGTGATTCGGGTCGAAGGCGAATTTGATCGCGGCGAAGTGGTCGGCTGTTATGATGAAGCAGGCCGGGAGTTGGCGCGTGGACTCGTCAACTACAACGCGATGGATACGCGCCGTATCTTGCGGCAACCGTCATCGCAAATCGAAGCCATTCTTGGGCACATGGAAGAACCGGAATTGATTCACCGGGATAATTTGGTGGTGGTGTAGTTTTTTAGTTGGCAAGGTTGAAAAGCATTACCCCCTTTCTCTCTTTGTAGGAGAGTTCAAAGCGTGCCTACCAACAAAATCAACTCAATTGTTCGTTGGCGGACACATCTTTGCGATAGACCTCATACACCAGCACCGGAATATCGAGTCCGCCCAAGTGCCTGATGATCTGCGGCTTGACATCGGCCCAATCCAGTCCGCCGACGCCGGTGGCTAGACGCGACAACGCAAGGCTTCGCACTTTTTCCTTCTGCGCGTACTTGACCAGTTCGCGCAGGCAATGACCGACGTTCTCCAATGTGGCCTTGCCGGGCTTCGCGTTCGGGCCGGTATGCAGCATGTTCTGCGTCAGCAGGTTGACGATGCAGCGCGTAGCACCTTCGCCGTCTACGCCCGTCCAGCTCCAAATGCTTCCGGGTTCGGGCGCATGTGAGCGCGCCGCGTGGCGGTAGTCGCGCACCATCGACGGCCAGCGTTCGCGCAACGCCAGCGCGAGGCCGCTATCGAAGTGGTCTTGCGGCGCGATGCCGTGCGCGATGACTTGAGCCTTGCTCAACAGAATGTCGCCTTCTACGTTTCGAAGCATGAGAGCCTTTCTTGTGGGGGAATTGTTGGCATACGTTTTCGGCGCGGCACTTATTAACAATACCGCAAAAAGACCCGGACGACCAGTGCTAGAAGAATTTCTTGTTCTGCGATAAAACGGAAAAACTACTTCCCGAATTCCTCCGCGAACAAATCCGGCGGCGGCACACCTTCTTCCAGCAACTGCGCGTAGTGTTGAAAGAGATCGGTCAACAAGTCGGCCATGGTCTGGATTCGCGGAATGCGGCGGGCGTCTGGGTGGATGAGCAGCCAGATTTCCCGTGACGGGATATCGAAATTCCCTTCGAGCGGCACGAGCGTTTCGGCGGTACGCGCCATGAAGTGCGGCAAAACAGCGACGCCCAGTCCCGCGGCAGCGGCTTCAAACATTCCTGAAGGCTGGCTGCAGCGAAGCGCGAAACGGCGTTCGTTGCTGAAGTTTTCCAGCCATTGTTGTTCCGGCGTGTGACGCAGGCTGTCGCCGGCGCCGATGAAGCACCAATCTTCCGGCGGCTTCTGCGAATGGTCGGACGTGGCGTAGAGACCATAACCCAGAATGGCCAATCGACGGGCTGCCAATGAAGCATCTTGCGGACGTCCCAGCCGGATCGCCAGATCGGCTTCGTGGTGAAAATGGCCGGTAGCACGTGTTTCGCCGGTGATGTGAAGATCCATCAACGACCAGCGGGCGCGTTGCGTAGCCAACCGGGGGATGAGAAACGTATTGATCAGCAGAGGCGGCGCGGACAGCCGGATGGCGCCGCCGACAGTGGCGGTGCTGAGGGTGGCGCGCGAGAAGGAAAGCATTTCCTGTTCGATGCGCTCGGCGTGTGGCAACAAGGAGTGACCTTCAGCGGTCAATTGCCAACCGCGCGGCAGGCGATCAAACAAACGAAGCTGTATCGTTTCTTCCAGCGCGGCAACACGACGGCTGACTGTCGAATGCTCGACCTGCAACGCACGGGCGGCGGCAGACAGGCTGCCATGACGGGCCAGCGCAAGAAAATAACGGATGTCTTCCCATTGCATCGTTTGCTCCGGTCGGGATGGCTCAGCGGTGGTGTGAACAAGAGAAGTTTACCAAGAAGAACCTGGCGGAGGCAGCGTTTTTTCTTTCAGAAGAAGGATGAATTCGTTTTGATGAAGCGTGGGCGCTCCATCAAGATCGGCAATTCTCTGGACAAGCGGGATGATTTGTTGTGTCTGAGCCATCGTTAATGTATTCCACCGCTCCTCAATAAAACGGGAAACATATTTCTCGAATAGTCCGTCTTTTAGCCGGAAACTCGTCGCAGAGAAAAGCTCGTTTACTTCTCCCGTTTTGATCTTGAAAGTATCCCGAAAAATACTTAACAGCGTTTGTCGGGTTTCTCGCGTCAATTCCCCTTTTAGTTTGGCCGTATGCAGCAGAACTACGGCGGCAATATCCATCGGATTGTCGGCAGTTAAAGCCGGGTGCACATGGATTTTTTTTGTCCATTGATGGCGACGGTACCAGGTGAATGGGTTGAATGAGTTCAGATCTACGCCAGCCTTTTGCAAGGCATGCAATGCCCCGATAAGAGCGGCGATAGCCGTAATAACGCCAATGACGATATGCATACCGAGCCTCCCCAATAGGCACCCAGGAAATCATGAAGAATGATTATACGATCTTTGGTGATACTGACAAGACATTCCAACGACAATCAGGCAAAATAGCCACTTCTTATTTCTGGAAAGGAGCCGGGGCGTTCCCGGCGTATGAGTCAGAACCTTTTTCTGATTTTTGTTGCTTTTTTGC
>JAISPI010000036.1 GCA_031275075.1 Burkholderiales bacterium
GAACCGTGGTATTCTTTTTGCAGCCGTATAAAACAGCATTGCTTGCTGTAGCCTGTGTTGGCTAATGGTGCGTTTTAACGTCGGGGTTCGCAGAGCTTCACCCCGATCTACCGTGCTTAATCGCTTAAGCAGGAAGAAGGGATTTATGTTTAAAAACGTTAAAATTTACTTTGATAGAAAAAAAGGGTTATGCATAGAAAGGCTTAATGCCGATAAGGGAGGAAAGAAAAATAACCCAATCAATTTTACAATCTTTGGGTGGATTATGCTTATAGAAATAATAGTTCTAATCGTTCTCTGGGAGTTTTTCGGCTGGTGATTGTTCCATTCAAACGTTTAATAAATCCGCGTAGACTAAAACAAAACAAAGCGCGGTAGGCTGGGATGAAGCGTAGCGCAATCCCAGCAATCACTTAACAAGGCATTGAAACCAAATCCCCTGATAAGCAATGCGCAAAGCTCCGAATAAATCTTTGTGTGTCCGCGTATTAACCCATCCCCTCCCGAACCCTCCCCTTGAAAGGGAGGGCTTGCGTTCGTCGGCTTCTCTAGCCACAAAGAACGCAAAGATTTTTGTGATCTTTGCGTTCTTTGCGGTTAAATGGTTTTTCTGTCCCCTACCCCATCCACACCCGCGCGTTGCGGAACATTCGCAGCCACGGCGAAGCGCCGTCGCCCTCGTATGCCCATTCGCGCGGCCGCCAAGACATTTGCACGGCGCGGAAGGCGCGTTCCGGATGCGGCATCATGACCGTGAAGCGGCCATCTTCCGACGTAAACGCGGTCGCGCCGCCCGGCGAACCGCTCGGATTGAACGGATACCGCTCGGTCACTTGTCCGTAGTGATCGACGTAGCGCATCGCGACAAACGGCTGCGCACGCTGCTGTTGCGCCGTGTCGGCATACTCGGTGTAACCTTCACCGTGCGCCACCACGACCGGCAAACGGCTGCCGGTCATTCCGCGGAACAATACCGAGGACGTTTCGATGATTTCAACCAGCGACAGCCGTCCCTCGAATTGCTCGCTCATGTTACGCACGAAAGCCGGCCAATGCGCAGCGCCCGGAATCATTCCGCGCAACTGGCTCATCATCTGGCAACCGTTGCACACGCCAAGCGCCAGCACATCGTCGCGCACGAAGAATGCCGAAAATTCATCGAAGCTGCGCGTGTTAAACAGAATCGGTTTTGCCCAACCGCCGCCGCCGCCCAGCACGTCGCCGAATGAAAAGCCGCCGCACGCTGCGATCATTTTGAAATCGCGCAACGTCATCCGCCCTTCGAGGATATCGCTCATGTGCACATCGAATGCGTCAAAACCCGCCGCGTCGAACGCCGCCGCCATCTCTACCTGGCCGTTAACGCCTTGTTCGCGCAATATCGCGATTTTCGGACGGACACCTCGCGCGATGAACGGCGCGGCAACATCTTCGTTTTTGTCGAACGTCACCCGTACCTGCATTCCCGGATCGTCGGCATCGAGCAGCGCTTTGCGCATTTCGTCGGCGCTTTCCTGACGGTCGCGCAACGCCTGAATCGCCAGCGATGTCGATGACCACAATGTTTGCAGTGCCGCGCGCGATTCATTGAGCACTTTGTTTTTGCCGTGATAAACAACGACATTCGTCTCGCCACCGGCTAGCGGCACGCCGACCGCGATCACCGCGATTCCAGCCTTTTCCGCTGCTTGGGTGACTGCCGCCACCTCTTTTGTTTTTACCTGAACCACCGCGCCCAGTTCTTCGGCAAAACAGGTATCGAGTAACGGCGCATCGTCGGAAAAATGCAATTCCAGTCCGGCGTGTGCCGCGAACGCCATTTCAAGCAGCGTCATCAACACGCCGCCGTCGCTGATGTCGTGGTAAGCGAGCAATTTGCCTTGCCGGTTCAGTGCGCGAATGAGTTGCAGGAATGCCGACAACGTTTCGGTGTTATCAACATCGGGCGTTTCGTGCCCGATTTTTTCATACACCTGCGCCAGCGCCGAACCGCCAAGCCGTCGCTGGCCGCGCGCCAAATCGAGCCACAGCAGTTGTGTCTCGCCGCTGTCCAGTTGGAGTTGCGGCGTCAATGTCCGTCGCGCATCTTCAACCTGTGCAAAAGCCGTAACGATCAGCGACACCGGCGCAATGATGTTGCGTGCCGTTCCGTCATTCGCCGTCCAGGCGGTGCGCATCGACATTGAGTCTTTGCCGACCGGAATCGACACGCCGAGCTTGATGCACATTTCGGATACTGTTTGCACGGTATCGTACAACGCCGCGTCTTCGCCCGGCTGCCCCGCCGCTGCCATCCAGTTTGCCGACAATTTGACGCCGCGCTGCCAATCGGTAACATCGGCCGCCGCGAGATTGGTCAACGCTTCCGCTACCGCCATCCGGCCTGATGCTGGCGCGTTGATCGTCGCCAGCGGCGTTTTTTCGCCCATCGCTATGGCTTCGCCGTGTACATGCTGAAAATCGGCAAGCGTCACACCGCAATCGGCCACCGGCACCTGCCACGGCCCCACCAGCGGATCACGCGCAATCAGCCCGCCAACCGTCCGATCACCGATGGTGATCAGGAACGATTTGTCCGCCACCGCCGGGAATTGCAACACTCGCGTCAGCGCGTCTTTCAACTCATTTTTCGAACAAGCGTCTTTTAACGCCAACACTTCATGCGTTTGTTTTTTCCGCGTCACATCGCGCAGCATACGCGGCGGTTTGCCGAGGATCAGATCGAGCGGCACATCCACCGGCGTGTTGCCAAAATGCGCATCCGTGACTTTCAAATGTTTGTCGTCGGTCGTCGTGCCGACCACAGCGAACGGACAACGTTCGCGCCGGCACAACGCCTCGAAACGCGGCAAATCTTCCGGCGCGATGGCCAACACGTAGCGTTCCTGTGCTTCGTTGCTCCACAATTCGCGCGGACTCATTCCCAGCTCTTCGTTCGGCAACGCCCGCAATTCGATCACGCCACCGGCGCCGGCATCGTGAATCAGTTCAGGAAAAGCGTTCGACACACCACCTGCGCCGACATCGTGAATCGACAGGATCGGATTGGCGTCGCCCAGTTGCCAGCAACGGTCAATCACTTCCTGCGCGCGGCGCTGAACTTCGGCATTGTCGCGCTGCACCGAATCGAAATCGAGTTCGGAACTGTTTTCGCCGCTCGCCATCGACGAAGCCGCGCCGCCGCCCAATCCGATCAAAAACGCCGGACCGCCCAGTTGAATCAACAGCGTTCCTGGCGGCAGCGGTTTCTTTTTCGTATGCGTCGCATCAATCGTGCCGAGTCCGCCGCCGATCATGATCGGTTTGTGATACCCGTAATGTTTGCCGCCCCAGCGGCCTTCAAAGGTTCTGAAATAACCGACAATGCTGGGACGACCAAATTCGTTGTTGAACGCTGCCGCGCCGAGGGGGCCGTCGATCATGATGGTCAGCGGCGAGACGATGCGCTCCGGTTTTTCGAGCGGCGTTTCCCACGGTTGCGGCAATCCCGGAATACGCAGATGCGACACGCTGAATCCGGCCAGCCCCGCTTTCGGTTTGCCGCCGATACCCGTGGCGCTCTCGTCGCGGATTTCACCGCCGGACCCGGTCGCCGCCCCCGGATACGGCGCGATTGCCGTCGGATGGTTGTGCGTTTCCGCTTTCATCAACGTGTGCGTCAACGCCTCACGCCCCTGATAACGCTGCGTCGTATCGGGATAAAAACGCACTGCCATCGCGCCTTCCATGATCGCAGCGTTGTCCGAATACGCCACCACCGTTCCTTGCGGGTGCGCTTTGTGCGTTTCACGGATCATCGCGAACAACGATTGCGACTGCGGCACACCATCAATCGTCCACTGCGCGTTGAAAATCTTGTGCCGACAATGCTCGGAGTTGGCCTGCGCGAACATCGTCAGTTCAACGTCGGTCGGATCGCGGCCCAGCGCCTGAAAACGTACCGTCAGATACTCGATCTCGTCGTCAGCCAGCGCCAGCCCCAACGCGGTATTGGCCTCTTCCAGAGCCACCCGTCCACGCTCCAGCAAAGGGATCGACGTCAGCGGTTTCGGTGTGTGATGCTCAAACAACCGCGCCGCTTCATCGAAATGATCGAGCACCGTCTCCACCATCCGGTCGTGCAATACCCCATGCAACGCTGCGCGCTGCGCGTTCTCAAGCGACACCCCGTTCTTCAGCGTGTAGTGATAAACGATGCCGCGCTCCAACCGCGCCACTTTCGCCAGCCCGCAACGGTGCACAATGTCGGTCGCCTTTGACGACCAGGGTGATACCGTTCCCAACCGTGGCACCACCAGGCATCGGAACGCATCGTTTTGCCCTTCGAGATCGTCGGCTCCTTCCTTTTCGCGCGGACCGTATTCCAGCAGTTGCCGCAACCACGTCGTTTCTTCATCATCCAACGCCGCCGTCACTTCGGCAAAATGCCAATAACGGGCCGACAACCGCGTCACCGGCACTCCAAGCGCCTGCGCTTTTGCCAGCATGCTGCGCAAACGGAACGCAGAATAAGCACAACGGCCACGAATTTGCAGAATTTCACTCATCAGACATTCCCCGAAACGGTCACGGCAACGCCGCGAAAAATAGAATTATACGTTGCGGGAAGAATGGCCAAGGTAAACGCAAACGCTGTTGTCCACTTTTTTTGATACGATAACGCCGAATTCCTGACCTTCACTTTTCGGATGCGTTTTGAACGAATTTGAGCTGATCCACCGCTTTTTCAGTCGCCCGCCCGCTGACGGCACGGTGCGCCTCGGCGTCGGCGACGATGCGGCCGTCGTTATGCCGACTCCCGGTCACGAATTGCTGCTGGCCATCGACACCATGGCCGAAGGCCGCCACTTCTTCGCCGATGTGCCACCGGCGACGCTCGGCCATAAAATTCTCGCGGTTAATCTTTCCGACATGGCGGCGATGGGCGCCGTGCCGCGCTGGGCGCTGCTTTCCGGCACCCTGCCCAACAGCGATCCCGACTGGCTTGCCGCTTTCAGCGAGGGGCTTTTCGCGTTGGCCAAACGCTATGACGTTTCGCTGGTCGGCGGCGACACGGTACGCGGCCCGTGCAGTTTTACCCTCACGATTGTCGGCGAAGCGCCTGCCGGTGAGGCGCTGACCCGCGCCGGAGCACAGCCGGACGACGATCTGTGGGTATCCGGTACGCTCGGTGACGCGGCGCTGGCGCTGGCGGCGATACAAAACCGGATCACGCTCAATCCAGCGACGTTGGCCGTCCTGCGTACCCATCTCGAAACACCGGAGCCGCGCGTCGCCCTTGGCCTGAAATTGCGCCGTCTTGCCCATGCCGCCCTCGATATTTCCGACGGCCTGATGGGTGATTTGGGACATATCCTGAACGCCTCCGACGTCGGCGCCGAAATCGAGTTGCCGCTCTTGCCCTGTCATCCGTCGCTAACGGCGCTGTTGAACGGCGCGGAACGTCCGCTGGCGCTTCACTGCCTTCTGTCCGGCGGCGATGATTACGAACTGTGTTTCACCGCGCCGCCCGCTGCCCGCGACGCGCTCATCGCTCTGTCAAATGAATTGGCATTGCCGCTGACGCGCATCGGCGCCATCACGGCAACGCCCGGCTTCACGGTCTTCGACGAACAACACCATCCGCTGCCGGCGCTACCCGCCGCCTACGACCATTTCCCAAACGGTACCCCGCCATGAGCAAGCGCGATCCCATTCCGCTCTCTTTTCTCGTTCAACATCCGGCGCACTTCGTCGCGCTCGGCTTCGGCAGCGGTTTGTTGCCGGGCATGCCGGGCACCTGGGGAACGCTACCCGCCATCCCGATCGCGCTTTTCCTGCACGCCCAACACAACGACGTGCTCTACCTTGCTGTCACCCTGTTGTTGATCATCGGCGGCGCTTGGGCCGCCCAAATCACCGGGCAGCGTTTGGGCGAACCCGATCACAGCGGAATCGTCATCGACGAAATCGCCGCCTTCGTGCTGATGCTTTTTTTTGTCGATGGCTCCTGGCAACAAATCGTGTTGGCGTTTGTGCTGTTCCGGTTGTTCGATATCCTGAAGCCGCCGCCGATCCGCTATTTCGACGCTACCATGAAGAACGGTATCGGCGTCATGCTCGACGATCTTCTGGCTGCCGCCTACGCGCTGTTCACGATGGCGGTGCTGTTGCGGCTCTGGAGTTTTTTCTTCTAGCCCCTTCTAGCCCTTATACACCGATACGTCCACTTTTCGTTACTATTGGCCATCTATTGCCCGCAGTTTGTCCTTTTCTGTCCGACGCAGCTTGTCTCATCGTGCGATAATAATCATTGTTGCCATGATTATCGTACCCGCCCTCCCATGATCGGCCGCCTTTCCGGAACACTGCTCGAAAAAAACCCGCCGCAAATCCTGCTGGATGTTCAGGGTGTTGGTTATGAGGTCTTGGTGCCGATGAGTACGTTTTACAACCTGCCGGAACACGGCGCCACCATCACGTTGCTCACCCATTTAATCGTCCGCGAGGATGCCCACACACTGTACGGCTTCGCCAGCGAACGCGAACGCCATGCTTTTCGCGCGCTGACCAAAGTCACCGGCATCGGCGCGCGAACGGCACTGGCTGTGCTGTCGGGTCTGTCCACCGATGAACTGGCGCAAGCGGTTGCCGCTCAGGAAGTCGGATGGTTAACGCGCGTTCCCGGTATCGGCAAAAAAACCGCCGAACGGATTTTGCTCGAACTGAAAGGCAAACTCGCTGTTGCCATCGGCGGCAGCGGCGCTGCTACCGGCACTCACGCCGGAACCCTCGATGTGATCAACGCGCTGCTGGCATTAGGCTACAGCGAAAAAGAAGCGCATGCCGCCACCCGCGAACTGCCCGCCGACATTGACGTCGCCGACGGCATTCGCAAAGCGTTGAAGCAGTTGTCGAAAACATAGAAGGCGTAAATCACGATGATCGAAAACGACGCCCTGCATCGCGTCATCAAAAGCACTGTGGCCAATCCGCAGGAAGAAGCGTTCGAGCGGACACTGCGGCCACGCGCGCTTGATGAATACATCGGCCAGAAAAAAATCCGCAGCCAGTTTTCGATCTTCATCGAAGCAACCCGCAAACGCAGCGAAGCACTGGATCATGTGTTGCTGTTCGGCCCGCCCGGCTTGGGCAAAACAACGCTGTCGCATATCATCGCCCACGAACTCGGCGTCAACCTGCGGCAAACTTCGGGGCCGGTGCTGGAACGGCCGGGCGATTTAGCGGCGTTGCTGACCAATCTCGAACCGCGCGATGTGCTGTTCATCGACGAAATACACCGGCTGTCGCCAATCGTCGAGGAAATCCTTTATCCGGCGCTCGAAGATTTCCAAATCGACATCATGATCGGCGAAGGTCCGGCAGCGCGCAGCGTCAAGATTGATTTGCCGCCGTTCACGCTGGTCGGCGCAACAACACGCGCCGGCATGCTCACCAATCCACTGCGTGACCGTTTCGGTATCGTTGCGCGGCTGGAGTTTTACACCGACGAAGAACTGGGGCGCATCGTCCGCCGTTCGGCATCACTGCTCGATATACAAATCGACAACGACGGCGCCCATGAAATCGCCCGCCGGGCGCGCGGCACGCCTCGCATTGCCAACCGGCTGTTGCGCCGCGTGCGCGATTACGCCGATGTTCGTGCCGACGGCACGGTAAACCGCGCCACCGCCGATGCCGCTTTGTCGATGCTCGATGTCGATCATCAAGGGCTTGACATCATGGATCGCAAACTGCTCAGTGCCATTCTCGACAAGTTTAACGGTGGCCCGGTCGGCATTGACAATCTTGCCGCGGCAATCGGCGAAGCACGCGATACCATTGAAGATGTGCTCGAGCCTTATCTGATCCAGCAAGGTTTTTTGCAACGTACCTCACGCGGCCGTGTCGCCACATTGCTGTCGTACCGCCATTTCAATCTGACGCCGCCGAAACGTGACGGCGGCGATCTGCTCGAAGGGGTTTGACGCAATGCAAGGAAACAACGTGTTCGAATGGCCGGTTCGTGTGTATTACGAAGATACCGACGCCGCAGGCGTTGTGTATTACGCCAACTATCTGCGTTTCATGGAGCGCGCGCGCACCGAGTGGTTGTCGCATTTCGGTATTGAACTTGCCGAACTCGAAAAAAACGAACGTATCGTGTTCGTTGTTACTCGCGTCGAAATGGACTATCTGTCGGGCGCTCGCCTTGGTGATCGGCTGTCTGTCACCGTCGAACCCGTCAAAATCGGCGCCGTCTTTTTCACATTGGCGCAGCGCATCCGGCGTAACGATTCCTCCGAACTTCTGACCGATGCGCGAATCACACTGGCCTGTTTAAATGCCGACCGCTGGCGTCCCGTCCGAATACCGGCAGCGTTGCGCGCGCATTTGCCCTTCGTTTCTCCATCTTCCGATTCTCCGAAAGGATAATACCTTGAACGTTCATGCTGACCTTTCCATCTTGGCACTGGTCGCCCAGTCGTCGCTCGTCGTCAAAATCGTTCTGATTATTCTGCTGGCGCTGTCCTTCTGGAGCTGGCTGCGAATCGGCATGAAAATCCTGCAACTGCGCCGCGCCCAGCAGGAAAGCATGCAATTTGAAGACGAATTCTGGCGCGGTGGCGATCTAAACGCGATTTACCAAAGCCTCGGCGCCGCCCGTGTCGGAGACGGCATGAAACACATCTTCGTTTCCGGTTTTCGCGAATACACCAAACACCGCAAACAAGGCGGCTCCAGTGCCGTTGCTGTTGACGCCACGCGCCGTGCCATGCGCGTTGCTTTTCAGCGTGAACTTGATGCGCTTGATGCCGGTCTGCCGGGGCTGGCGACCATCGGTTCCGTATCACCCTACATCGGTCTGTTTGGAACCGTTTGGGGCATCATGAATTCGTTTCGCGGACTGGCGAGCGTCAGCCAGGCAACACTGGCGCAGGTCGCGCCGGGTATCGCCGAAGCGTTGATCGCTACTGCGCTCGGTCTTTTCGCGGCGATTCCGGCGGTCATCGCCTACAACCGTTTCACCCACGATGTTGACCGTATCGCCATCCGCTACGAAACCTTCATTGAAGAATTCGCCAACATTCTGCAACGCCAAAGCGTTTGATGCTTTGAACGGAGAACTTTATGCTTCGCGCCCGTAAAGCCATCAACCAGATAAACGTCGTGCCCTACATTGACGTGATGCTGGTGCTGCTCATCATCTTCATGGTCACTGCGCCACTGGTTGCGCCCGGCGAAATCGAATTGCCCAATGTCGGCAGCGCCACCATCACGCCGAAACAGCCGTTGGAAATCACCGTTCTGGCGAACGGACAATTACAGTTACGCAACCGCGCCAAGCCAAACGAACCGGCGCAACGCTTCGACACCGAAGGATTGGTTGCCCGACTCATCGCGCAACAACAAGAACACCCGGATCAAGCTGTCGTGATCGCCGCCGACAAAAACGTGCGCTACGAGACCGTCGTTGCCGTACTCGACACACTGCAACGTCACCAGATCAAAAAAGTCGGTCTGCTCGTCGTTCCCGGCGCGAAATAAACCACCATGATCATGCCGTCGCACGAATCGCCCCCCTCCGGCGCCTCCAGACATCGTGCTGATTTCTGGTTGGCGCTGGCATTCGCCGTCATCGCCAACCTGATCTTTCTTGGGCTTTTGATTTTCTCCGTCTCATGGCGCAACCCGCCGCCGGTGCCGGTCACCGCCGAGTTGTACACGCCACCGGTGCCGGCACCCAAACCGTTGCCCCCGCCGGAACCGCCAAAACCTGTCAAACCGCCGCCGGAAATCAAACCGCCGGAACAACCCGACCCCGAAATTGCGCTCCAGAAAAAGAAAGAAGAAGAGCGCCGCAAACAAGAAGCGGAAGAAGCCGCCCGAAAGAAGCGGGAAGCGGAAGAAAAAGCACGTCAGGAGAAACTGGAAAAGGAAAAAGCCGCTCGCGAAAAAGCAGAAAAAGAACGGATAGAAGCCGAGCAAAAAGTGCGCGAAGAAGCGGCACGGCGCGAAGCCGATTTACAGAAAATGCTGGCCGAACAAGCAAGGCGCGATGAATTGCAGGAAGCGCAAGATCGTTGGGTACAAAGCATTCGGATCAAAGTTAAAGGTAACCTCGTACTGCCGCCCAACATTGAAGGCAATCCGGAAGCGATCTTCCTGATCGCCCAATTGCCGACCGGCGAAGTGATCGACGCCAAACTGCAAAAGAGCAGCGGAAACGCCGCTTACGACGACGCCGTTTACCGCGCGATCATGAAATCGTCGCCGCTACCGAAACCGGAACGCGCCGACCTTTTCCGGCGTGAGCTGCGCTTTGTGTTCAGGCCGAAAGATTAGCAAGGGGTTGGACGGCTGAATAAAAATGTGACGCCCCCTATGTATTCTCCTCCACGTATTGGCTTCGTTTCGCTCGGCTGCCCCAAGGCGCTGGTTGATTCCGAACATATTCTGAGCCGCTTGAAAGCGGAAGGTTACGATATCGCCGAGAGTTATCAAGGCGCCGATCTGGTTGTCGT
>JAISPI010000145.1 GCA_031275075.1 Burkholderiales bacterium
CCGATCCCTGTTGCCTGATCTCTGCTCCCCATCCCACCGCCAACGTCTTCAACGCTTCCGCATCGAGATCGACGAACGCACGGCTTTTGACCCGCGCTTTCCCGTCCACCCACACATGACTCACCTCGTCGCCGCTCACCGCGTACACCAGATGCGAGACAGGATCGTAACAAGGTGACAAGCGCAACACGCCAAAGTCCACCGCACACAAGTCCGCCGCTTTGCCCGGTTCAAGCGAACCGATCTCATTGTCCAACCCGAGTGCTTGCGCTCCGTGGATCGTCGCCATCGCCAGCGCGCGGTGTGCATCGACAGCCGATGCGTTCTCCGTGCTACCCTTGGCCAGCAACGCCGCCAGCCGCATGTCTTCAAACAAATCGAAGCGGCTGTTGCTGGCCGCGCCGTCCGTTCCCAAGCCAACATTGACGCCGGCCTCAAGCAACCCGGCCAACGGCGCGATGCCGCTGCCGTGTTTGAGGTTGGAGGTCGGACAGTGCGCGACCGACGCGCCGCATGCCGCCAACTGCGCGATCTCCTGCGCTTCGAGATGTACGGCATGGACGGCAATCAGCTTCGACCCAACCAATCCGAGACGGCGCAGACGTTCCAGCGGACGCATGCCGTGTTCTTTCAGGCTTTGAATGATTTCATCGCGCGTTTCGTGCAGATGAATGTGCAACGGCAGATCAAATGCTTCGGCCAGTGCCGCGACCTGTTCAAAGCTGCGATCCGAAACGGAGTACGGCGCGTGCGGCGCCATACAAAAAGAAAGTCGCGGCCTGCCGCGCAAGGTTTCGCGGACGGCCAACCCTTTGGCAAGGTATTCATCCGCGTCTTTCGCGTAAGCACCGGGAAATTCGAGTACGGTCAAACCGAGCGCCGCGCGAATCCCGGAAGTGTTGACCGCTTCTGCCGTTGCTTCCGGGAAAAAATACATATCGTTGAAACACGTCACGCCGCTGCGCAGCATTTCGGCGCAGGCGATCAGCGTTCCGTCGTGAACAAAACGTGGAGAAACATGCTTTGCCTCCGCAGGCCAGATGTGTTCCGAAAGCCAGGACATCAACGGCAAATCGTCGGCAATGCCACGCAAAAGGCTCATCGCCGCGTGGCAATGCAGGTTGACCAGCCCTGGCATCAGCAGATGCGTCTCCAGCACTTCCGTTTCACGCGCGGTAAAACGATTTCGCGCTTCACTGGCCGGCAATACCGCGACGATCCGCCCCTGATTCACCGCCAGCGCGTAACGTTCGAACACGGCGCCGGCGGGGATCACCGGCACCATCCAGCGCGGATAAATCAAAAGATCGACAAGTTGTTGCATGGTCGCTATCCCTCTTCCCTTCCTCTCTCTCCTGCCCGTTCATCAGCGAAATACTTCCAAGTACCTTATAATTATCTCTCATCTTCTCATAAGACGTCGATCATGTCCGCGCTCCCTGCTTGTTCTATCGTCATCCCCGCCCATTGTGAAGCGGCAGGATTGCGGCACGCAATCGATACGATTGCCGACATTCTGGCGCGTCAGGGCATTTCGTTTGAACTGGTGTTGATCGACGACGGCTCCACAGACGGCAGTTGGGACGTTATCGCACAAGCGTGCCGCGACCATTCTTTCATCCGTGCCGCCCGCCTTACCCGCCGCTTTGGCAAGGAAGCGGCGATGCTGGCCGGTTTGCAGATGTCGCGGGGACGCGCGGTGATCGTGATGGATGCCGATTTGCAACATCCGCCCGCGTTGATCCCGGAAATGCTGCGTCTTTGGGAAACGGGTGGTTTCGATGTCGTGGAGGGAGTCAAGCAACCGAAAACCCCCGGGATTTTGCGCCGCCTCTTTTTTACGCTCAACTCGAAACTGACCGGCGTTGATTTGCGCGAAGCCTCCGATTTCAAATTGCTGGATCGGCGCGTCGTCGATGCTTACCTGGCGCTACCTGAACGCAATCTTTTCTTTCGCGGCATGATTGCCTGGGCGGCTTACAAAACGGCGACGTTGCCCTTTACACCGGACGAACGCCAACACGGAAAAACGCAGTGGTCTTTCCGTCGCTTGACAAAACTCGCGCTCACCTCGATCACTTCGTTCAGTTCGATCCCGTTGCACTTGATCACATCACTGGGCATCGTCTTCATCATCGCAGCACTACTGCTCGGCGGTCAAACTTTGTATAACAAATTAAGCGGAAATGCCGTTGACGGGTTCACCACCGTTATTTTGTTGCTTTTGATCATCGGAAGCGTGATCATGCTGGCGCTTGGCGTGATCGGCGAATACCTCGCCCGTATTTATGAAGAAGTAAAAAGAAGACCGTTGTTTTTCGTGCAGGAAACGCTGCCGGTTTCGGAGTGTCAGGAGTCAGAAGTCAGGAATCAGGTATCAGGTATCAAAAAAATGGATTCCCCCTGAGCGGTTTACATCTGAAGTACGTCAGCGCACAATAACGCACTAACATATTTGCTGTTTCTCGACATCGCATGTTTCAGGACCTTTCAAAACTCGGACGTTATCTCGGACAAGCCGCCAAGCTGATGGTTGGCGTACCCGACTACGATACCTATGTCCAGCACATGCGCACGACCCATCCCGACAAGCCGATCATGACTTACGAAGAATTTTTCCGTGACCGTCAGGACGCGCGTTACAGCGGAAAAAGCGGCACATTTCGTTGTTGTTAACCCATCCCTCGTTCTCAATGACGGCCTCCCCTGTTCCCGCGACCATTCTCACCGGCTTTCTGGGCGCCGGTAAAACCACGTTACTCAACCACCTTCTGCGCGAGAACCGCGGCGAAAAAATTGCCATCATCGAAAACGAGTTCGGCGAGGTTAATCTTGACAGCCGTTTGTTGACGTCGGGCACCGATGTCGAAATCGTCGAACTGACCAACGGCTGCGTCTGTTGCACCGTGCGCGGCGAATTAACGTCTGCATTACAGAATTTACTGGCGCGTCGCGACGCCGGTACGCTCGCGTTCGACCGACTGATCCTCGAAACCACAGGCCTCGCCGATCCCGCACCGGTCATCCAAACTTTCTTCGTCGATGAAATGTTGCGGGAACGTTTTCAGCTTGATGCCGTGATCACGCTGGTCGATAGCGAACACGCGCAAAAGCAACTCGATGAACATCGCGTCGCCGCTTCGCAAATCGGTTTCGCTGACCGTCTGCTGCTGGCCAAAACCGATCGCCTGCTGTTGACAAAAGCCGACTGTGATGACGCCAAAACATTGCTGATCGACCGCCTGCGGAAAATCAACGCCCGCGCTCCGATTGTCGAAGTTGTTCATGGGCAGTTGCCGCGCGAAGAATGGCTTGATCTTCACGCTTTCAACCTCGAATCTGCACTCGCGGTCGATGAAGCGTTCGTCGCGTCGAACGTTTCCGCGCACGCTTTCGTTCCGATCCGACAGCCGAAGTCCCTGTTAAAACGTTCGTGGAATGACAGCATCGGTTCGCATGTGCTTGAAGCCGGTGAAATGGATCTGGTGCGCGTCGGCACCTGGATGGAGTCGCTCATCGAAGACCACGGCAACGACATGTTGCGCTACAAGGGCATTCTCGCCATTGCCGATGAACCGAGGCGATTGATTGTTCAGGGTGTCCACAAAGTCGTCGGCTTTGACTACGGCGAACCATGGCGTTCCGAAGAAACGCGCCGTTCGATGCTGGTGGTGATCGGACGCGAGTTACCGATTGAAACAATGAAAAACGGTTTTACTGCGGCGCAATCGGATTGAGTTCTTTCGCTACGCCCGTTCCCATTGCCTGAAACAGCGCCACGGTATTCGCGTAACGGTCCGCCGTCGATTGGATTTGCGCCAACCGCGCTTCCAAAGAGCGCCGCTCGGCTTCGAGCACAGTCCACTGATCGACACCACCTAACCGATAACGCGCTTCCATCAGCCGGTAGGTTGCCAACGCTTCGTCAGCCGCCACACTACGCGCTTTCAAAGTCAGCGCGTCAGTTTCCAATGCCCGCAGCGCATCGGCGACGTTCTGGAATCCCTGCAATACGACCTGCCGGTAACCCGCAGCAGCAGCATCGAATGCCGCTTCGGCAGCGCGTTTGTACGCCTGCAATTCTCCGCCTCGGAACAACGGCTGCGCAATACCCGCGCCCAGATTCCAAAGATTAAACCCTTCAGCAAACAGTTTTTCCCCGCTCAAAGCCGCAGAACCGAAACCACCGCTCAACGTAAGACGGGGATACAGATTGGCCGTCGCTACACCAACGTTGGCGCTCGCCTGATGCAACATCGCTTCGGCGGCACGAATGTCGGGGCGTTGACGCGCCAGTTCGGAGGGAATTGTCAACGGCAACGTTTCCGGCAATTGCAAATCAGCAAGATGAAACAACGGTAACGCCGCCTCGCTCGGTGTCTGCCCCAGGCACAACGCCAGTTGGTGACGTGTGCTGTACAGCAACCGCTGCAACGGTGGCAAACGCGCCTGATGATCTGCCAAAACGCTTTTCACGTTTTGTACGTCAACATCGGAAACGCCGCCCAGCGCGCGCCGTGCTTCGAGAATCGTCAATTGCTTTTGTTGCGCCGCGATCATCGCGTTCAAAACATCGATTTGCTCGCGCAACGATGCTTCGCGCACAGCGGTCGCGGCGACGCTGGCCGCCAGTGTCAACCGCGCCGCTTCCAGTTGATACGATTTGATTTCCGTTGCCGCCTGCAATCCTTCCAGCGCCCGTGCGTTGGCGCCAAACCAATCGAAAGTATAGGAAACGCCGACCGATACGTTGTAAAGCGTAAACGGCGACGGTCGAGGCATCGTCGTCATGCCCATTGTCACAAAATCGACTTGTTGCCGCGCTGCCGAAGCGTTGAAATCGACCGACGGATAACGGGTCGCTCCGGCGCGCGCAAGATATTCTTCCTGCGCCTGCCGGAGACGCGCTTCGGCTTCTGCCAGTGTCGGATTGCTCGCCAAAGCCTGTTCGATCAGTTGATTGAGCGCCGCATTTTGAAAAAGCGCCCACCAGGGTTCACCGCGCAACAAGTCTTCCATCTCACCGATAACAAACTGCTGCGCTGCGCCGCCGTGGGTATCCGTCGAAACGGCGGCGGTTTGCCCGGGCATCGGTGTTTCCGTATAACGCATTACCGTCGGTGCTGTCGGTGGTTTGAAGTCGGGACCGGATGCGCAACCGCCAAGCAGTGCTGCGGCAAAAATCAGAAATCCCCATCGGTTTTTTCGTGACATGAGCGTTTCCTCAATCCAGCGTGCGCCGGTAAAACTTCAGCGCAATACCCATCAGAATCACCGTAAACGCCATCAGCGGCCATAAATCCGGCCACAAATCCGGCCAACTGTTGCCTTTCAACATGATGCCGCGTACCAATCGGTTAAAGTACGTCATCGGTAGCGCATGTGCAATTACCTGCGCCCAATACGGCATCCCGTAAAAAGGAAACACGAATCCTGAGATCAATATATTGGGAAGAAAGAAAAAGAAGGTCATCTGCACGCCCTGCAACTGATTGCGCGCTAATGAGGAGATGGTGATTCCTACTGTCAACGTCGCTGCAATATACGCCAGAAGAATTCCATAAAGTTCGACAATACCGCCAACAAATGGAACACCGAAAAGCACAATTGCCGCCAAAAGAATAATCGATGCCTGAAGCAATCCGATAAAAATGTATGGCACAATTTTTCCGGTCATCATTTCCAGCGGTCGCACGGGTGTCGCCAGCAGGTTTTCCATCGTCCCCCGCTCGCGTTCGCGGGTCATCGCCAGCCCGGTCATCATCACCATCGTCATCGTTAAAATGATGCCCATCAGCCCCGGAACAATGTTGTACTGGGTAATACCTTCCGGATTGTAACGACGGTGAACCAGCACCTCGAACGGTGGCGGCGATCCGTTCAACCTTGCCAGCGAACCACCAAGATCTTTCCAGGCGACGCTTCCAACCAGTTGCGTCACAGCGCCGATTGCATTACTCGCCGCCGCCGGATCGGTGGCGTCGGCAATGACCAGCAGCGCCGGCCGCTCGCCACGCACCAACCGCCGCGAAAAATCGCTCGGAATGTTGACGACGAACTGCGCATCACCTCGCGCCAACGCCGCTTCGCCTTCCGTCTCATTGTTCAATTCACGGATAAAATCAAAGTAGTCCGTGTTGTGCATAGCTACGATAAAGCTACGCGAAAACTCGCTGCGATCCGCATCGACCACCATGGTTTTAAGGCGCTTCGGATCCATATTGATCGCGTAGCCGAACAAAATCAGCAGCATTACCGGAATGCCGATGATCATCGCAAACGTCACGCGATCGCGCTTCAGTTGCAGGAACTCCTTGCGTACGACGCCCCAGAAGCGCGTCGCGGAAAAAGCGAACAGAAACGGGGGGCGGTTCATGGTTTTGCCTTCCGCGCTTCCGCCGAGGTTCGCATCAGATGGATGAACACTTCTTCCAGCCCGGTTTCCGTTCGTACCATTTCATACGGCAATCCAACCAGTGTTTCCCGTAACGTTTTTTCGAGCATGGCCGGGTCACGACCCGTGACATGCAGCACATTGCCGAACGCCGCCGTCTGCAAAACGCCCGGTTTGTTCGTAAGCATGCCTGACAATCGGGTCAGGCTTTCGTCAGCGATTTCTCCCTTGATCGCCCAGGTAAACAATTTCTGCGCCGCAACGATTTCCTGCGCCGTGCCCTGCGCCAATAAGGCGCCATGCGAAATGTAGGCGAGTTTGTGGCAGCGTTCCGCTTCATCCATGTAATGCGTGCTCACCAGTACCGAAATGCCCTGCGCGGCCAGCCGGTGCAACTCCTCCCAGAAATCGCGCCGTGCCGCGGGGTCAACGCCCGCTGTCGGTTCATCGAGCAACAATAAAGCCGGCTGGTGCAGCATGCACGCTGCTAGCGCCAACCGCTGTTTCCAGCCGCCGGACAATGTGCCTGCCAATTGATTCGCCCGCTCTTTCAATCCGAGATTGATTAACGCATTGTTCACCGCCGCTTTTCGGCTCGGCGTCTGATAAACACGCGCAACAAAATCGAGATTTTCATGGATCGATAAATCCTCCCAAAAAGAAAACCGTTGCGTCATGTAGCCAACGTTACGTTTGATCGCGTCACTTTCGGTGCGGATGTCGTAGCCGAGACAAGTACCGCTGCCCGAATCCGGCGTTAGCAAACCGCACATCAGCCGAATCGAGGTCGTCTTGCCGCTGCCGTTCGGCCCCAAGAAACCGAAAATTTCGCCGGGTCGGACTTGTAATGATAAATTATCGACGACATGTTTATTGCCGAAATGCTTGTTCAAGCCGCGCACGTCAATGGCGAACTCGGAATTACGAACGCGGTTTTCCGGGCGGGCGATCATGGTTTTTCGTTTACAACAGGCTTACCGATATCGGCTGGCCAGGATGCAACGAACGCGCGTCGTCCGGTTGAGGATGCGCCTCGATCATGAACACCAGCTTGGCGCGGTTTTCGTTGCTGAAAATCACCGGCGGCGTGTACTCAGCCCGATCGGCAATATAAGTAATCACCGCATCGACCGGCGCGGCGCAACCGTCACAGATAAGACGCAACGGTTGTCCTTTTTTCAAAGAACCCACCTTTGTTTCAGAAACGAAAAAACGCACCTTGACGTTTTGCGGCGGCAACAACTTCACCACCGGCGTACCGGCCGCCACCCATTCACCTTCACGGTACAACGTGTCCACCACTTCGCTACCCCGCGGTGCCGTTACCGCTTTCTGTCGCAACGCCCAATCCGCTTGCTCAAGCGACGCCCGCATCGCTGTCACTTGCGCCTCCTGCGCCCTGATTTGCTGTTCGCGGTTGGGAAGACGCGCCACTTCGATCTGATGGGTCAATCCCTGCACCTGCGCCGCAGCGGCTTCGGCGCGGGCGCGACTGTCGTCGCGTTGCGCTTCGGCAATCCCACCAACCGCCAACTGTTTTTCGTCGCGCTCCGCCTGAATCGCCGCCTGCTTTGCTTGCGCTTGCGCCTGTGCCAGTTGCGCTTCAATCACCTGAACTTCCGGCAAACGTCGGCCAGTTTTAATATCGGATAACTGCGCTTGCGCCACGGCAAGCTGTGCCTGCGCCTGTTGCAACGCGGCGTTTTCCTTTTCCGATTCCAGTGCGAAAAGCGGGTCGCCACCCGCCACAATTGCCCCGCGCCGCACCGTCAGCCGGTCGAGCCGCCCGCCCAGCGGCGAGGCAACATAAATGTACTCGCCTTCCACATACCCTTGAAAAGTCTCCGCCGTCTTCTCGCTACACGCACCCAACAGCGCACCGGCAAGAACGACGACACTGATTAGCAGCCAACGCAGACAGGACATGGTGACTCCTTGGCAAGATGCGGTAATCCACTCAACGTCTAAATATTACTCAGCGGTTTTGAAACAAAACGAACGCCTCACGCTTTCTTAAAAACACCCACCCAAACCACGCCATCATTCCAGATTCTATCAATGACAGGAATGAAGAAGCGATCTTGCCAGCCGTTATTGAAACGTGAGTAAATTTCCCAGCTTTTTCTTTGATACTTCAAAGTCAATCCAGCTTTAGTCATGATTTCAAAAAAAGACGGAAGGTCTAACGGAGTTTCTTCTGGAGCCGGAGCCAAACTCAGATATTGCATGAGGTGGGGTATCACCGGTTTGTTCCACCATCGAATCAACGCCGGCTCAGTCCGCTCGGCTTTAATCGGCTCAGCGATAACCGCATATCCGCCATCTTTGAGAACACGGCAAATATGATGCGTCGTCTTTGTCAGGTCAGCCTCATCCAGATGATGCAAAAAACCGGAGCATGCCACAAAATCAAATACTTCTTCGGTGTTTTCGATAAAACCAACAGCATCGGTTTCTATCAACTTGAAATTCACATTCCCGACGACGGCAATGTTTTTCTTTGCCTGCTCCAGCATCTCTTTCGAGTGATCCACTAAAAAAACTTCGGAAAAATTCCCGCCAAAGCGAACGGTCATCTGACCCGTTCCCGCACCTAGATCAAGCATTACTCCCCGTGCATTCCGAACGTATTTTTCTGCGCCTTTGAACAAACAATCGTTTATTGTTTTTCTCGGAATGTTAACGAGTTCGTCGTAATGCGGCGCGACTTTCGCATGGTGTTGCTTATCCAAAAGAGCATGTTCTTGAAGAAAATTCATCGTATAACCCTCTTGGTCACAAAAAGCACGTTTTTTAAAAATAGAAAACCGTGCCTTTGTTTGAGGTTATTCAATTCACCGACTTTTAGAGATTACCCATTTCGTCTCTCAAAATCCCGCATGAACGCGACCAGTGCATCGATACCTGCCATCGGCATCGCGTTGTAGATTGAAGCGCGAATACCACCGGCGACTTTATGTCCCTTGAGGTTGATCAATCCTTGTTC
>JAISPI010000172.1 GCA_031275075.1 Burkholderiales bacterium
TGCGCCACGCTCCTTACACTCGACCAGAATGGCAACAAAGCCGAACTGCTCATTGATCCAAGTAACGGCCAGATCGTGGATCAGCTCAGTAAAGGTTCCGGGAAATGAGCGCCATGCGCGGCGTAGCGGTTGTCGGCGGCAGATTGCCGCCCCTACGCCACCATTGGTACGTCTTGCTTGTAGGGGAAGCAACCTGCTTCCCGTTTTCGCGTAAAACAAACCCTCTCCACTCGCGGGAGAGGGTGGCCGAAGGCCGGGAGAGGGGGCTAACCTCTGATACACTTCTCCCACATTGCCAAAATACCCGGAGCAAGAAATGAAACGCGACAAAACTCTGGCATGGACGCCACCGGCCACGATCGACTTCACCGGGAAAAAGATCGCCATCGTCGGCGGAACAGGCGGCATCGGGCGCGCCCTCGCGCATCAATTTGCCGCAAAAGGGGCGCAAATCATCGTCGTCGGCCGCACCTTCCGCGACGAAGGCATCGCGGGGATCAACCCGCTGTTGGCAGACCTGAGCAAGATGAAAGAAGCCGAGCGCGTGGGGCAAACCTTGCCGGCGGAGGAACTGGATATTCTTCTCTTTACTACCGGCATCTTTGCAGACTATGTTCGCCAGGAAACCGCTGACGGGCTGGAACAAGACGTCGCCATCGGTTATCTCAATCGCCTGGTGATTCTGCGGAACATGGGCGCTCGTCTCAACCAGCCGCGACCGGATCACAAAAGACCGCGCGTGTTCATCATGGGCTATCCCGGCACAGGTCGGCAAGCGGTTATCGACGACTTGAACAGCGAAAAAAGCTACGCCCGCTGGACAGCGCACCAAAATTCCGTCGCAGGCAACGAAGCCCTCGTTTACGACATCTCAAAGCGTTATCCGAACCTCGACGTCTTTGGGCTTAACCCCGGATTTGTGCAAACCGACATACGCGACGAAATCTTTTTCAAGCGCGGCGGGCTTCTGAACAAAATCGGATACTGGATCACCGCTTTTATGACCCGCACGCCCGAGGACTACGCGCAGCGCGTCCTGCCACTTTTCATTGTGCCGGAACTCACCGGACAAAGCGGCAAACACTTCGACAAAAACGGCAACGCCATCCTGCCGTCGAACTGGGTGAACGACGCCAACTGCAAAGAATTGATTCGGGCGTCTGAGAAATTGATCTCTCGCGCAGGCGTGTGTCAGGAATCAGAGGTCAGGGATTAGGCATCAGAAATGCGTCATTGCGAGGAGCGTGGGCGACGAAGCAATCCAGAAAAACCATGGATTCTGCGACTCCGCTTCGCTACGCGCAGAATGACTGAGTTTTTTCTTTGCGTTCTTTGCGGTTAATTTGGATGCTCAACAAAAGCAATTCACAATCGCATCCAGTCCGCAATGGTCAATAGCGTGTGTTGCCTCGCTACGTACTTTTGGTTTGGCGCGATAGGCAAACGAGACATCGGCAGCTTGAAACATCATCAAATCGTTGGCGCCGTCACCGATGGCAACCGTCAGCGGTTTTTCCGGCGTCGCGTATTTCGCCTTGGCCGCGCTCAACTGCGCCGCCTTACCGGCAGCGCCGAGAATGTCTCCGACGACCCGGCCTGTCAATTTGCCGTCGATAATTTCCAGCGTATTGGAAACAGCGTGAGTAAACCCAAGACGCGCCCGCAGCTTCTCGGTAAAAAAAGTAAAACCACCGGACACCAAAAGACTCTTTGCGCCCGCTGTGTGAAACGCCTCCAACATCGCCTCCGCACCCGGCGACAAGGTGAGACGGGTATCGTAAATGGTTGCCAAATCCGTTTCTGGAACACCTTTCAACAGCGCCACCCGCGCCCTCAGACTGTCCCTGAAATCAATCTCGCCGCGCATCGCCCGTTCGGTGATTTCAGCGACCTGCGGCTTGATGCCAATCATGTCGGCGATCTCATCAATGCACTCGATGGTAATCAGCGTCGAATCCATGTCCATCGCCACCACGCACACCTCTTGCAGACGGCGCGCATGCGGCACCAACGCCACATCAAACCCCATCTGCGATAAATTTGCCGCCGCTTGTGATACTTGCGAAGGGGCGCTGACATGGCACAATCGGTAAACCGGCGGCAGTTGACGAACTTCTTCCCAGCCTTCGGCTCCGGCATCTTTCGTCCAGCCGTCCAGATCGAGCGGCAGCGCCGCCGGTGCTTGCAATACCAAATCAAAACCCGTTTCGTTCTTCATGATTTATCGCTTTTCTTTCCAGAAGTTTTTTTCTTCGCTGCTTTTGGGCTTGAGCGTTTTTCCCCGGTCTTGGCGACCTCTGCTTCGGGAAGCTCTCCTTCCCACAGAGAAAAATCAATCTTGCCCGCATCGGGATCGACCCGAATCACCTGCACCGCCACCCGTTGCGCCAGAGTATAAGTAACGCCGCTACGCTGTCCGGTCAGCGTATGGCGGGTAGCGTCGAAACGAAAATAATCGCTTCCCAACTCGGTCACATGCGCCAGCCCGTCGATGGCCAATCCATCCAGCGTCACAAACAATCCAAAATTCGTCACGCCGGAAACCGTGCCCATCATCACGTCGTTCAGATGACGCTGCATGTACAAACACTTCAGCCAAGTTTCGACATCGCGCGTCGCTTCGTCAGCGCGGCGCTCGGTCATCGAACAATGTTCGCCCAACGCCTCCCACGAATCACCTTTTGGCTGATAAGTCTTTCTGGCGAGAATCGCCTTCAGCGTCCGGTGTACCAGAAGGTCTGGATAGCGCCGGATCGGCGAAGTGAAATGCGTGTACACGGGATAAGCCAACCCGAAATGGCCTTTCTCATCGGCATTGTATTCGGCGCGCTGCAACGAACGCAACAACAGCGTTTGCAACAAATCCTTGTCGTCGCGCGTTTGTATTTGTTCGAGCAGTTTCGCGTAATCCTTGGTTGCCGGCTTTTCGCCGCCACCGAGACGCAACGCGCACAGCGCTAAAAACGCTTTCAGTGCCGCCAGCTTTTCTGTCGTCGGCCCTTCGTGGATACGGAACAACGCTTGAGCGTGGTGTTCCCGAATCATCTCCGCAGCACAGACGTTGGCCGCCAGCATGCACTCTTCAATCAGCCGATGCGCATCGTTGCGCACCAACGGCGTTATTTTGTCGATTCTGCCTCGCGCGTCGAAATGCATTTCCATTTCTGCTGTTTCAAAGTCAATCGCGCCGCGCTTTTTCCGTTGTTCGAAAAAATGTTGAAACAAGACATACAATGTATCGAGCGACGCCCGCACTTCCGTCGCTTTCATTGCCGGATGCACCGTGCCGCGCGACAAATAATTCCACACCGCGGTGTACGTCAAACGTGCCCGCGAATGGATCACCGCCGGATAAAATTCATAACGCTGCACAACACCCTTGGCGGAAACCGTCATGTCGCACGCCATCACCAACCGATCCACAGCAGGATTCAGCGAACACAAACCATTCGACAGCGTTTCCGGCAACATCGGGATCACGCGGCGCGGAAAATACACCGAATTGCCGCGTTCTCTGCCTGCCTTGTCCAACGCGCTGCCGTCCTTTACATAGTGCGACACATCGGCAATCGCCACGATCAATCTGAACCCCTGTCCGCTTCGGGTGGCGTACACCGCATCGTCAAAATCTCGCGCCGTTTCGCCGTCAATCGTCACCAGCGGCAAATCGCGCAGATCGCGCCGCCCTTTGATATCAGACAGTTTTACGGTGTCCCCAAATTTTTCGGCGCTGCGCTCGACCGCATCAGAGAACGCGAACGGCAACGCATGCTTGCGCAATGCAATATCGATTTCAATACCGTCATCGTCCGCCGTCCCCAAAACCTCCTTGATCCGAACAATCGTTTCGTGCGATGCCGACGGCGGTTCGACGACTTCCACCACCACAATATCACCGGCGTTGGCGGTCTTGCGGCCTTCCGGCGTCAGCAGAAAATCCTGATTGAGCCGACGGTCTTCGGCCACCACGAACCAGACGCCATGCCTTTGGTGCAAACGGCCAACGATGTCGTGCTGCCCGCGTTCGAGCACATCGAGAATCTCTGCCTCGACACGGCCCCGTTCGCCCCGGGGTATCCGTCGGGCGGCCACCTTGTCGCCATGCAACGCCTTGAACATCTCGCGCGACGACAGGTATAAATCGTCGCCGCCTTCGTCCAACTCTAAAAAACCGTAACCGTCGGGATGCCCAATCACCTTCCCGACCACCACGTCGAGCGCCGCCGGCAAGCACAACGCGCCCTTGCGGTTGGCAAACAACACACCCCG
>JAISPI010000031.1 GCA_031275075.1 Burkholderiales bacterium
CGTATTGCGTTTCTGCGCAACGCCAAGGACAATAAACCGAAAACCGTACACATCGGCGACGTCGTCGAAGGAATGAACGTCTCCGTGATTACTGCCGACAAAGTGGTGCTAACGGCAGGCGGGCAAGAAGAGGAACTGCTGTTGAAAGTGGCCACGGGGCCGAAAGGCGCGGTGACGCCAGCGGCCGTTGCGCCGCCGCCGCAGCCGCAGCAACAGCCGCAGCAACAGCCACGGCCACGACAACGGGCACAAGCCATGCCGCAGCAACAGCCGCAACCGGCTCAGCCTGCGGTGGTGCCGCCGGTGAACGACCCCGCGGCAGCGGCGCCTTCGCAAACGACAGCGGAAGAAGTCAACAAAACCGTATCTGAACGCGCTAGAGCAGCGATGGAAAGAGAAAGAAACAGAAGACAGCAGTGAAAGTGAAGAAACGTTTTTATGAGGAAAATCGGATGATTTTTGAGCAATTGAAGCGACATGTTTCAAGCACAGGTCTTTTGGCGATACTGGTTCTCACGTTGTCTTCCTGCGCCTCTAACAAAGAAGCGCCGGTCGCAGTGGATGCTCGCACGGCGGATACAATCAAGAGCAGTTCGGCACCCTATTCGCACGCGCTGGCTGAGACCGCCGAGCGCGTCAGAACCGGCGCCGATGACGAGGATCGAGCCAAAGTCTTCAAAGGCAGCGGCATCATGGTCAGAGGGCAGGCACAGGGAGGCGCAGTGCCGCCTGTTACCGTTACCCCGGCGTCCAGAGGCGGCGGCAACATCGTGCTGAATTTCGAGGCAGCCGACTTGCGCGAAGTGATCCGCAACATTCTTGGCGACATTCTGGGTGAAGCGTACCTCATCGACCCGACCGTCAACGGGCAAGTGACGATCCGGACGACCGCCGGTATTCCGCGAGAGTCGTTGTATGCGACGCTCGAAACCCTGTTGCGCATGAATAACGCGACGATGATCAAGGAAGAAGGCGTTTACAAAATTCTTCCGGCCGCCGTTGGCGTCAAGGGTAGCGTGACGCCGCAACTGGGAAGCTCGCAACGGCCATTGCCGAAAGGGTATTCGGTGCAAATCGTGCCGTTGCGCTATGTGGGCGCCAAGGAAATGATGAAAATTCTGGAGCCGTTCGCCAAAGACGCGCAAGCCTTGCGCACTGACGATTTGCGTAACCTCATCATTCTTTCCGGCACCGAACTCGAATTGCGCCACCTGCTCGACACCATCGAAATGTTCGACATCGACTGGATGGCGGGCATGTCGGTCGGCATCTTCAAACTGAAAAACCTCGAAGTGAAAGGGCTTTCTCAGGACATCCAGACGGCGCTTGGCAGCGGCGATAACCCACTGCTCTCCGGCGCGTTGAAACTCATCCCTATCGAGCGGATGAACGCGCTGATGGTGATATCGGCGCAGCCGGGGCTTCTGGACGAAGTCAAAAAATGGATCGACTGGTTTGACGAAGAAGAAAACGCCGAAACGCCGAGGCTTTTTGTGTATAACCTCAAATACGCGCGCGCCGACAGATTGGCGCCGTTGCTGCAACAAGCGTTTACCGGGAAAAACACAGGGCCTACCAGAATACAACCGGCGACCACAGCGCCGGGGACGAGACCGGTGACCATGGGCGGAGTGAGCACTATCCCCGGTACGGCGACAGGCGCCCGCTCCACGGTTCCCGGAGCGCGGCAAACAGCGACGACGGGTGCCGCACGGCAGCAAGCGCCCGGAACGGCTGGAGCGGCGCCGGGAGCGGCGGCGCGACCCGGTACGGTTGTCGCGCGCCCCGGTATGCCCGCGATGGGAACAGCGGCAGGCGGCTTGGGAATTGCTCAGGACATCCAAGTCGTTGCCGATGAAGACAACAACGCGATCCTGATCGTAGCAACACCCAGCGAATATACGTTGGTTGAACAGGCGCTGAAAAAACTCGATGTGCCGCAACGGCAGGTCGTGATTGAAGTGACAATGGCGGAAGTCACATTGACCGATGGATTGGACATTGGCTCAAAATGGTGGTTTACCAGTGGCAGCAAAACCCCAAGCGGCGGTACCTATGGGGGGTATGGCTCAGCAAGACCGCCGACGGATATTGCTTCCCTCGGCGGAAGCGCGTTTAATCTGATCATTGATCCCAATCAGCTCAAAGCGATCATTACAGCATCGGATACCGCAAGCAACGTTAAAGTAGTGGCCAATCCGCACATTGCGGCGCTGGACAATCAGGAGGCAACCATCTCGATAACCAACCAAATACCGTACAAGGAGACGTATGTTGGCGGAGTATCAGAGAGTTATCGATCAGACAGTTGGAAGTACGTTTCTCCCGGCGTTATCGTGAGGGTTAAGCCGCACATCAACGAAGGCGGTAACGTCAGTCTGGAAGCGGATATTGAATTCAGTGCTGTTTCAGGTTCCGCGCCAGAAGGAGCGCCGCCGCCGTTAATGGACAGGAAGGTTTCGTCGCAACTGATGGTGCCCTCTGGCAGCACGATGGTGATCGGGGGCTTGATCCGCGACGACAAAACATCGGGGTCTGAAGGAGTTCCGCTCCTGTCGCGAATTCCCGTGTTGGGCGCGTTGTTCGGGAGCCAAAGCTGGAGCAATTCGCGCACTGAGTTGGTGATCTTCCTGACACCGCGCGTCGTTGAAAACGAAGAAACCCGTCGCGCCATCATTCAGGACATGCGTTTCCGGATGGACAATCTGGAAGG